>DATHLI010000309.1:0-5824 GCA_035488355.1 bacterium
GGCGTTCACCATGTCGCTGCCCACGGTCTCGAAGAGCACGGGGTCGCCCCCGCGGGGGAGCACCGCGTAGCGGATGAAGATGTTGTTCTTCCAGTTGCCCTGCCAGACCGAGGTGACGTACCGGACGTTCTCGCCGACGAACAGGATCAGCCCACCCAGGTCGTGCTTCTCCATCATCTCCCGAGCCCGGCCCAGCCGCTCCACCCGCATCCGGTCGAAGTCGACCCGGTCCTGCCAGTCGGTGCCGGAGGTGCTGAACACCCGCCGGGGTTGATACTCGTGCCGGCCGGCGAGAAACGAATGCCCCCGCCGGTCCCCGTCGCCGGGACCCTGAGCCGTGCTCTTGCCCGTGCCTCGAACCTGTGCCATACCGTCCTCCCTCCGTCAGGCCAGCAGCGCGTCGGCGTAAGGACTCCGCGAGATACACCGCGCGCCGCCGTCCGTGATGACGACCATATCTTCCAACCGCACCCCGCCGCCCCCGCGCACTCCGGGGACCCAAATCAGCGGCTCGAGGGCGAACACCATCCCGGATTCAAGGGTGACCGCGGCCGCGCCCGGGAACGTCTCCCCGATGTAGGGCGGTTCGTTCGACCCGCAGCCGATCCCGTGCCCGATGAACAGGCTGAGGAAGTGCTGCTCGAGCCCGTGCGCCCGCGCCCGCGCATGAATGGCGCTGGCCACCTCCACGTTCGTGGCGCCGGGCCGCATCACGTCGATCCCGGCGTGGAGGGCCTCCCACACCGCCCGGTAGATCCGGCGCTGCTCCGCCGACGGCGCTCCGCACACGACCGTCCGGCCGATGTCGCCAAAGTACCCGTTCGACATCGCGCCGATATCCACAAAGACCAGATCGCCGTTGCGGATCAGTTTGTCGGTCGCCAGGCGGGTCGGCGGGGCCATGCGCTCGCCGCTGGCGACGAAGGGCGTGGTCACGTGCGGGTACTCTCCGCCGAGCCGCAGGAGCGTCCGCAGCGCCTCGCCCGCCACCTCACACTCCCGCGCTCCCGGCCGGACGTGGTCCAGGGCGGTCGCCGTGACCGCCTCGGCCAGGGCCGTCGCCTCCTCGATCAGCGCGAGCTCCTCGGCGGCCTTGACGCGCCGCGCGGCCTGCATCGCCGCGTCGCCATCGACCCAGCGCACCCCCTGGCATGACTCCGCCAGGGCGTCGGCCAGCAGCTTGCTCGTCAGGTCGAGCCCGATCCTCGCCTGCCGGAGGCCGTGACGGGCCAGCGCCCCGGGCACGATCTCCGAGGCGAAATGGCGCACCAGCCCGGTCTCTTCCAGGATCGGGATCGTGTGGAACTCCCGGACCCAGGGCATGGTGGCCTCGGCCCGATCCCGGTCGCCCCCCGACACAAACAGCACCGGCCCTCCATCACGGGCCAGCAGCGCGCCGTTCAGCACCCCCGATTTCCCGGCGATCACCTGGGGCCGGAGGCTCGTCAGGTAGCGGACGTTCTCTTCCTTCCAGACCAGCACGGCATCGAGGTTCGCCTCGGCCATCGCGCGCCGGGCCCGGGCGAGCCGGGCCGCGCGGAGGGCGCCCATGTCCACCCGCGCTTCGTAGTCCACCGCCCCGGAGCCCCGCGCCCATCCGTCAGGCCCCCCGTCACCGCTCCCCGGACTCACCGGGCGTACACCTCCGGATTGAACACGTTCGGCGGCCGCTCTCCCCGGGCAAAGGCCAGGATGTTCTCCACGACGGTGCCGGCGATGGTCTCGCGGGTCTCCCGCTCGGCGCTGCCGATGTGGGGCGTGAGCACCACGTTCTGAAGGTCGACCAGACCCGCGGCGACCCGGGGCTCGTGTTCGTAGACATCCAGCCCCGCCCCGGCGATCCACCCCTCCCGAAGCGCGCGCACGAGCGCCGCTTCGTCGACGAGCGGGCCGCGCGAGGTGTTGATGAGGTAGGCCGTCGGTTTCATCCGCCGGAGCTGCTCCTCCCCGATGAGGTGGTGAGTGTCGGCGCTCTGCGGCGCGTGCAGGGACACGGCATCGGACTCCGCGAGCAGGCGATCCAGCGGCGCGTACTCGACCCCCTGCGCGCGCTCCTCGTCGGGGGGAAGCCGCCGGCGCTTCGTGTACAGGACGCGCATGCCGAAGCCCCGCGCCCGGCGGGCCACGGCCGTGCCGATGGCGCCCAGCCCGACGATGCCCAGCGCTTTCCCATGGACGGCCCCGCCCACCAGGTACGCCGACTGTCCGCCGGGGAAGACGCCGGACCGCAGCAGCCGGTCCGCCTCCACCACCCGCCGGGCAACGGCCAGGAGCAGGGCAAAAGCCACGTCGGCTGTGGCTTCGGTCACAAGCGGCGGGATCACGGTCACCGGGATTCCGCGGTTCGTGGCGGCCGCGACATCGACGTTGGCCGGGGTGATCGCCATCGACGCGACGAGGCCGAGCCGGGAGTTGGCTTCGAGCACGCCGGCATCCACCCGATCGTGGAGGAGACAGAACAGGACGTCGGCCCGGCGAACGCCGGCCACCAACTCTTCCCGGCTGACCATGTGCAGGGGATCGGCGTTCATCTCCACCTCGGCGGCCGCCCGCAGGCGGACCAGGGCCTGCTGGGCGATCGGCTGGGTCAGGTAGACACGGAGCCGGGCCATCCGCGCTCCCCGCTCAGGACGTCCAGCCGCCGGTTAACATGCGTGCGCAGTTCGTAGGGGTGACAAGCGATTCCTCCCTTGGACCGGGCGCCGGCGCCCGGCGGCCGGTTTGCTACAATGGGAGCCGCGCGACCCTGATCGGGAGGCCACGACGTGTTGAAGGTCGTCATCACCGATTCCGTGTTTCCATCCCTGGACATCGAGCGCCGGGCGCTCGGCGCGATCGGCGCACAGGTGGTGCTGCTGCGGTCCTCCGCCGAGGCCGACCTGCTGGACGGGGTCACCGACGCCGATGCGCTTCTCGTTTGCTACGCGCCGATCACCCGCCGGGTGATCGATACGCTGGACCGGTGCCGGATCATTGCGCGGTACGGCATCGGCGTCGACAATGTTGACCTCGAGGCGGCGACGGCCAAAGGCATCGTCGTGACGAACGTCCCCGACTACTGCATCGACGAGGTCAGCGACCATGCGCTGGCGCTGATCCTGGCGTGTGCGCGCAAAGTGCCGCTGCTCGCCGGCCGCGTTCGCGCCGGGCGGTGGGAGGCGAAGGACGCCGCCCCCATGCACCGGCTGCGCGGGCAGACCCTCGGGCTCGTGGGGTTCGGGAAGATCCCCCGGCGCCTGGCCGAGAAGGCGCGCGCGCTGGGCATGGAGATCATCGCCTTCGATCCGTACATCGGCGCGGAGGCGATGGCGGCGCAGGGAGCCGGGAAAGTCACCCTCGAGGCGCTGCTCGCGAAATCCGACTTCGTTTCGGTGCACGCGCCGCTGGTCCGCGAGACGCGGGGGTTGATCGGTGAAGCTCAGCTGCGCGCGATGAAACCGACCGCCTATCTGATCAACACCGCCCGGGGACCGCTGGTCGCGACCGCGGCCCTCGTCCGGGCCCTCGAGGAAGGGTGGATCGCCGGGGCGGCGCTGGACGTCTTGGAGACGGAGCCGCCCGCCCGCGACCACCCGCTGGCGCGGCTCGAAAACGTGATCCTGACCCCCCACGTGGCGTTTTTCTCCGAGGAGGCGGTCGTGGAGCTGCAGCAAAAGGCGGCGGAGGAGGTCGTCCGGGCCCTCTCCGGGCAGCCCCCGCGTTCGCCCGTGAACCTCCCGCGGCCCGCGCCCCGGTAGGCCGGGCCTACCCGGCATGCCGTCCGGCTCCGCCTCCCGTGCTCTCCCCGAGATCCCGGGGGTCGTCCGGATCCATCACGTGGCCATCGTGGTGCGGAACGCGGAGGCGGCGGCGGAGACGTTCCGGCGCGCGCTTGGGGTAGAGCCGATGGCCTTCGAGGACTACCGGGGCACGGCCAAGGTCGCGTTCCTGCGGGCCGGGGACACGCTGTTGGAACTGATCGAGCCGCTGACCGGCGACGGGCCCTGGGCCGCCGCTCTGCGCGAGCGGGGAGAGGGCGCCCACCATTTCGCGCTGGAGGTAATCGATCTGCGCGCGGCGGTGGAGGCCCTGAGGGCCTCCGGCATCGGCTTCCTCGACCGCCGGCCCTCGCGGGGAACCGGGAACACCCTCAGCGTCTTCCTCGACCCGTCCGGCACCGGGGGCACGCTGATCGAACTGGTGCAGCAGATCCAGGCCCACGGAGCATCCTGACCGGCGTCACTTCCTGTGTGCTCGAGCATCCAGGCTCAGGGGCCCGGCGCCGAAGTACGCGATCAGCAGGGCGCCGCCGACCCTCGACACATTCGCCATGAAAAACCCAAACTGCATCTGCGCCATCATCGGGTCCCGGATCGCCCAGAAATTGTGCATCCAGTACGTCACGGGCACGAGGAACAGGATCAGCAGGCAGGCGCCGGCCCTGGCCCGGTACCCCAGAACGACGCTCAGTCCGCCGGCCACGGAGATGATGCCGGCCAGCGGGACCAGCACCCCGGGCAGCGGCACGCCCTGCTGGGCGGCGAACGCAACGCCCTGAGGGGTAAAGTCGCCCGGCGCGAACACCACGAAGACCCCGGCGAACGCGGCGCGGCCCAGCGGGACCAGATACCGCGTCCATGGCGCGGAGCCGGCGGGCGCTCCCGCCGCGCTCCCCGCGTCCTGTGCGGCCATGCTGGTGTTCATCGCTCGTAGGCCTGCTGGAGCGTGCGGATGTCGATCTTCTTCATCTTGAGCATCGCTTCCATGACTCGTTTTGATTTCGCCGGATCCGGGTCGCTGAGCAACTTGCCCAGGACGGTGGGATTGATCTGCCACGAGAGGCCGTACCTGTCTTTCACCCAGCCGCACGGCCCCTCCACTCCGCCCTTCGAGAGCAGTTCCCAAAACCTGTCGACTTCAGCCTGGGTCGCGCAGTCCACGGAGAACGAGACCGCCTCGGTGAATTTGAACTGGGGGCCGCCGTTCAGCGCGGTGAATCGCTGCCCGTCGAGCTCAAAGACGACGGTCATCACGCTTCCCTTGGGTCCGGGCCCGGCTTCTCCATAGCGGGTCACGCTCACGATCCGTGAGTTCCCAAAAATGGACACATAGAACTTCGCCGCCTCTTCGGCCTGGGTATCGAACCACAGGAACGGGCTGATCTTGTGCATGCGGCTCTCCCTCCTCAGCCGCCCGCCATGGCCCCGATAATCAGGAAGGGCTCTGCCCCGCTCGCGACCGCCTCGGGCAGCGGGGCGTCCGGCAGTTCGTGTGACAGATCCTGCGCGCAGGCAAAGAACCTCACGAACGCCCGGCGTTGCTGTGTGATGTGGTCGCGGATCGTCCCCCGCAGCGCGGGGTAGCGCGCCTCGAGCGCGTCGAGGACCGCGCGCTGCGTTACCCGGCCGTCGACGTCGAGCCGCACCTCGCCGTCGACCTGCGCGAGCCTTCGGAGGTGCTGCGGCAGCACGACCCGGATCATTCCAGCGTCTGCACCTCGACGGACAGCACGGCCGGAAGGTCTCGCACGATGGGCGCCCAGCTGTCCCCCGCGTCGGCGGAGGCGTACACCTGCCCGCCGGTGGTGCCGAAATACACGCCGCAGGCATCGAGCGAGTCGACGGCCATCGCCTCGCGCAGCACGTTGACGTAGCAGTCCCGCTGCGGCAGGCCGTTCGTGAGCGCCTCCCACTCGTTCCCACCGGTCCGGCTGCGATAGACGCGCAGCTTCCCGTCGGGGGGGAAGTGCTCCGAGTCGCTCTTGATCGGCACCACGAAGATCGTGTCCCGCTCGTGCGCGTGGACGTCGATCGGGAACCCGAAATCCGTCGGCAGGTTGCCGCTG
>DATHLI010000310.1:0-3873 GCA_035488355.1 bacterium
TCGTCGATCTGGCCGCTGACGTTCGGGCTGGCCTGCTGCGCGATCGAGATGATGGCGGCGTACGCCAGCCGGTTCGACCTGGACCGGATGGGGATCATTCCCCGCGCCACCCCCCGGCAGGCCGACCTCATCATCGTCGCCGGCCGGGCGACGATCAGGATCGCGCCGATCGTCCGCCGGCTGTGGGAGCAGATGCCGGAGCCCCGCTACGTGATCTCGATGGGGTCGTGCGCGACCTGCGGCGGACCGTTCTACTACGACAACTACTCGATCCTCAAGGGCATTGACCAGGTCATCCCCGTCGATGTGTATGTGCCGGGGTGTCCGCCGCGGCCGGAGGCGCTGATCGAGGGGATCCTCAAGCTCCAGGAAAAGATCAAGCGCGAGCCCATCCTCCGGCAGCAGGCCGCCGCGGCGCTGCGGGGGGCCTAGAGGCAACGGGCATGGCGCTGCGGACCGAAGAGCTGATGCTCAACATGGGTCCCCAGCACCCCAGCACCCACGGGGTGCTGCGCCTGGTCGTCACCCTGGACGGCGAGAACGTCATGGACGTGCAGCCCGACATCGGGTACCTCCACTCCTCGGTCGAGAAGATGATGGAGCACCGGACCTACGTGCAGAACGTCGCCCTGGTCGACCGGGGGATGGACTACCTGATCGCGCTCAACAACGAGCAGGCGTACTGCCTCGCAGTGGAGCAGCTCGCGGGCATCGCGCCGCCGGACCGCGCCCGGTACATCCGGGTCATCTTCAACGAGCTGAACCGGATCGCCAGCCACCTGGTCTGGCTGGGCACGTGGGCGATCGATCTCGGGGCCACGACCGTGTTCCTCTGGTGCTTCCGCGAGCGGGAGATGATCCTGGACCTCTTCGAGAAGGTCACCGGCGGCCGGCTGCACCACGTCTACTACCGGCTCGGCGGCGTCTACGCCGACCTGCCGGAGGGCTGGGTCGAGCAGTGCGGCGCCTTCCTCGACTACTTCCTCCAGCGCGTCGATGAGTACGAGACGCTCCTGACCAAGAACCCCATCTTTCTCGCGCGCACCAAGGGGGTCGGCACGATCAGCCGGGCCGACGCGATCGCCATGGGCGCCTCCGGCCCCGTGGCCCGCGCCAGCGGGGTGGCCTACGACGTGCGCAAAGCGGCGCCGTACGAAGTCTACGACAGGATGGAGTTCAACGTCCCGGTGCTCACCGACGGCGACTGCTACGCCCGGTACCTGGTGCGCCTGACGGAGATGCGGGAGTCGGTCCGGATCCTCCGGCAGGCGCTGCTCAACCTCCCCGGCGGCGAGATCCGGGCCCGGGTCCCGATGACGATGAAGGCGCCCCGCGGGGAGATCTACGTCCACACCGAGTCGCCCCGGGGCGACCTCGGCATCCACCTCGTCAGCGACGGCGGCGAGACCCCGTACCGGGTGAAGATCCGGGCCCCGTCCTTCAGCAACCTCTACGCCTTGACCGAGATGATGAAGGGATGGAAGATCGCGGACGTGATCGCGATCCTGGGAAGCATCGACATCGTGCTCTCGGACGTCGACCGCTAGGGGGAGTGAGATGCCGCTGGTGACCCGCGCCGCCCGGGCTGTGACCGCGCTCGCCACGGGGCTGGCGCTGAGCTTCCGGGTGATGCTGCGCCGCAAGGTCACGGTGAAGTACCCGATCGACAAGGTGGACGTCTCCAACCGGTTCCACGGGCTGCTGGCGCTGCCGATCGATCCCGAGACGGGCAAGGACCTCTGCATCATCTGCTTCCAGTGCGAGCGCATCTGCCCGGACCGGTGCATCCACATCGAGGCGGAAGGGAAGGGCAAGGAGCGGGTCCTCACCCGGTTCGACATCGAGATGGACAAGTGCTGTTACTGCGGGTACTGCGTGGAAGTCTGCCCGACCGAGGCGATCGTGTTCGTGCCGCACTACGAGGCCTCCACGTACAACCGCGACCAGCTGCTGTACAACCTCGACGACCTCCATCGGGCCGCCCCCAAGGAGCCCATCGCCCGCGGCATCATCGGCGGGAGGGTCCCGTGACCCCGGACCAGATCGCGCAGCTGCTGGCGCGCTTTCCCCGTACCCGCGATCTCATCGCCGAGCAGCAGGGCGAGGACGCGAAGGCCGACGCCGAGTGGGCGGCCAAGGAGCGGGAGTGGCAGGCGGCCGCCGAGGCGGCGAAGGCCGAGGGCAAGCCCGCCCCGCGCCCGCTGAAGCGCGAGGAGTCCAAGGTCTACCACCACCACGGCCCGACGGTCCAGGTGGCCCGGGAGGACATCCTGGAGGTCTGCCGGTGGCTGCGCGACACGCCGGAGCTGGACATGGCCTACCTCTCCTTCATCTCCGCGATCGACTGGCCCGATCGCTTCGAGATGGTCTACCATGTGGCATCGCTCTCGCGGGGCCACGGGCTCATGCTGAAGGTGCCGGTCCCGAAGGACGACGCGCGCATCCCGTCGGTCATCGAGGTGTGGCGCGGCGCCGACTGGCACGAGCGGGAGGCGTTCGATCTCTTCGGGATCGTGTTCGAGGGGCACCCCAATCTCCGGCGCATCATGATGAGCGCCGACTGGAAGGGCCACCCGCTGCGCAAGGACTACGTGTACGAGGATCCCCAGTGGCTCGTGGACATCGCGACCCAGCGGCAGCGCGAGATCGCCGCCACGGGCGAAGCGTGGGAAGGGCGCGGGCCGCGCGCGTAGACATTCGCCCGGGACTTTATCCGACCTTTACACAGGCGGCCTAGCATGAAAAGCGGCCCCGCGGCGCTCGCGCGGCGGCCCGGAGACGGACGCGAGGTGATTCGCCGTGAGATGGGCTGACCTGAGACGAGGGTTTTGGGCAGGGACCGCCGGCGGCGTCGCGGCGCTGGCCGCGCTGTTCGCCTACCGGTTCGCGACGGGCACGCCGACGCTGCCGGAAGCCCTGGCCGAGCGCATGATCCGCCTGCTCCCCTATCAGGTCTTCGCGCTGTTCCTGGCGAAGCTGCAGCATCTGGCCAAGCCCCTGGGGTTCGTGATGGCCATCATCACGAGCGTGATCGGGTTTGGGCTGGGCGGCGCGCTCTTCGTCCGCGTCACCCGCGGGACCCGCCGCGCGCGTCCGGTGCTCGGTCTGGCGATCGCGGTCGTCACCTGGGCCTTCTTGACCTACGGCTTCCTCCCGTTCATCGAGGGCGGCATCCTCGGTATCCCCCTGACCGTTGCGGTCCCCTCTCCCGCCCTGCCGATGGCGCTGGCCAGCGCCGTCTACGCGGCCGTGCTGGTGCTGCTGGCGGGGGTCCCCGGCGGGCAGAGGAGCGATCCGGCTGGCCGCCGGCCCGTGGAGGGCGCGCGGGGGATCACGTCCCACCCGGGTGAGTCCCGCGCCGTGACGGGCGAGGCCGGGCGGAGGGCCTCGCCGGATGCGGTCTCCCGGCGCGACGCGCTCCGGCGCTCGGCGCTGGTGCTCGCCGCTGCGGCGGCGGGGAGCCGGTGCGCCGCGTGGATCGCCGGCGGTGCTTCGCGGGTGGCCGCGGCGGCCGCCCGGACGTTTATGCTGCTCAGGGGGATGCCGGAGGAGGTCACGCCGGCCGGCCGGTTCTACCAGGTCTCGAAGAACTTCTTCGACCCGACGGTGGACGCCGCGAAGTGGTCCCTCGAAGTCAAGGGGCTGGTCGCGAAGCCGCTCAAGCTAACGTTCGACGAGTTCAAGAAGGCGGCGCCGGCGGTGGAGCGGTACCAGACCTTCGAGTGCATCAGCAATGAGATCGGCGGCGATCTCATCGGGAACGCCAGGTGGAAGGGCGTCCGCATCAAGGACATCCTGGCGCTGGCGCAGGTCCGGCCCGGCGCCCGGACGGTGATCTGGCACGCGGCGGACGGATTCACCGAGTCGCTGCCG
>DATHLI010000311.1:0-12925 GCA_035488355.1 bacterium
GGCCTCCGTCGTCTATCTCGGCGCGCTCTGCGGGGTGGTGACCGGCGGCATCCTGTCGGACACGGTGTTTGGCACCAAGCGGACACCAATCTGGCTGCTGGGCGGCCTGGTCATGGCTGCCGCGATTCTGTGGGCGTCCACATTTCGCCAGGGCGTGTCCCTCGTCACCGCGTATGCGGCGTTTTTCATCGCCGGGTTCTCCGGATCGTGGGCGCCCACGGGCCAGCTGTTCGCGCCGTATCTGGCCGAGATTCTCACCCCCGGCGCGGTCGGCCGGTCGCTCGGCGTGGTCGTCCTCGGCGGGATGGTCGGCAGCGCCGTGGCCCAGCCGCTGACGGCCGCGCTGGTGGTTCAGACGCCGAGCGGGCCGGATTTCTCCCATGCCTTCGTGGTGTTTGCGTTGTGCGGTGTCTTGCTGTTTCTCTGCTGCGTGGGCATGATCGAGCCGCGCGTGCGGCGCACCTACCTCGGCTATCTGCTGTCGGGGAGAAAGGAAGGCACATGGCAGCCAAAATCTATCGTCGCCTCATAGGCGCGGTCATCGTCCTCATCGCGGCGGGGGCCCAACCGGCGGCCGCCGCGCCCGTGCGGCCCAGGGGGGCCGGGCCGGCCGATCCCTTTGCCGATTTTGGCCCGCTGACCGGAACGGCCATCACGCTCGATGTGATCAACACAGTGATCGTCGTCTACTACCTCTGGCGCATCTGGTCGCGTAGGGAGGGGCAGGCGGCAGGATAATCGGAGCGATCCGTCCCCCGGCCCAAGCCGCCCGGGTGACTATCATACGAGGTCCTGAGCCCAGACGGGAGCCTTGGTGCGCGGCTCCCCTCGACTGGTTGTCCTCCACGCCTAGACTGAGTATACTAGGCAGTGCCTTAGAGGCCGGCGTAGCTCAGCGGTAGAGCAGCTCATTCGTAATGAGCAGGTCATCGGTTCAAATCCGATCGCCGGCTCCACCGCATATCAGGCATGCTTACTCGCTTTTGACCAAGACTCGTTTTACCTCTGCACCTGGACCGTTGGCACCAACGTCGGTAATCACAATCGTGACCTGCTGCAGCAGGCTGGAATAACTTCCACCGGTCCCAATGTAGAATGGGATCCAGCTCCCCAACTCCGTAGTTTCATACTGGAATGAGTAGTCGGTTTGCATCGGACTTTGGTCTTTAAAGACTCGGCTCACCTTGATGTTCAGGGTGCCTTTACCGTAGGTGGAGGGCTTTACACCATAAAAGACCCAGATATTTTGCTCGCCGAACTTCTTTAGGGACACGGGAGGCTCCGGGCCCGTCAGTTCAGACACTTTCCACTTGCTGTCCGTTTCGTCAAACATCGCGACCATGACCTGCTTGTCGGCGGCAGGATGCTCTTCGGTAGGGGAGATCGGGGGGGCCTCCGCTGCGCCCGGCAGGGCGAAAGCGGCGAGTACCAACACCGGGAGAAGAATGACCCTCATGGCGAGGCCGCCGGCTATCTTCAGAAGCCTGGTGGAACGGTGCGGAAAGACCTGGTTTGCAAAGATGTCTGGCTCGAACATGTCTACTCCCTCCTCTGGCCGGTGATTGGATCCGCGTTGCCATGGTCGCGCTCATTCTGTATGCCCCAACCGCTCCAAGTTAGGACGTGGCGCCTGGTAGGGTGGGAAGCCCCACTGCGGAACCCTTGGGCGCGGATGGGTTCCTGCTTTTGATTTTACCCTGAGGAGCACCGGACGGCACATGATGTGTGTCAAGGGCCATTGACGGCGGTCGGTGCAGATGCTATAAAGCCGTTAATGAACCGGAGTCCCCGATTGGGAATCCACCGCCGTCACCCCGTCCCGATAACGGACGGCCGCAATGCCTCCGCGCGTCCCCGCGAGTGCATCTGTCTCTGGCGGAGGTCGTTGTAACCTCCGCGCGCTTGTCCGTCCAGCTTTAGGTCTCTAACCACAGCGCTCCCGCGTTAGCGAGGCGCGTGGCCGTCTGCCTCAGGAGGGAGGATGCTCTCTTGGGGTGTCGGTGTCACGTAGGCGCTGCAGCTTGCTGCGCCGGGACCGTGAGGTGCGGGTCCGGCGGCCGCCATACGCATTCAGCACAGAGGGGGGTCGCTCATGGACGCTCCGGTGAAGGAATCCAAAGCGCAGCGCGCCGAGCGGATCAAGCGCGAACGTAGTCCCTGGGAGATGTTGCCCGACCTGCTCCGGTATGCCAGGGAGGGCTTTGGGTCCATCCCGGAGGACGACCTCAACCTGCGCTTTCGGTGGTGGGGGCTGTACACCCAGGGCGACGGGAAGGGCGCCATGGGAGGGGCCGTCCCCTGCTTCATGGTGCGCATCCGGATCCCCAACGGCTTGCTGGTCTCGCACCAGCTCCGCACCCTCGCCGAGCAGGCCGGGCGCCACGCCCGGGGGGTGGCGGATATCACCGTCCGGCAGAATTTTCAGCTCCATTGGGTCCGCATCGAGGACATCCCCGATCTCCTCTTCGACTTGTTCCGGGTGGGCCTGACCACGATCGGTGCCTGCGGCGACGTCACGCGGAACCTGGTCGGGTGCCCTCTTGCGGGGGTGGATCACACCGAGATCTGCGACGCTTCTCCCATCCTGCTCCAGGCCAACCGGATGCTGGCGGGAAACCCCGAGTTCTGCAATCTGCCGAGGAAGTACAAGATCGGCATTACCGGATGCCGGCGGTGGTGTTCCTACCCGGAGATCAATGACATCGGGCTGACGGCGATCGAGCGGCCGGAGGGGGGAGAACCGGAGATCGGGTTCAGCGTGCGGGTGGGAGGCGGACTGTCCACGCACCCCCACTTCGGCGTACGCCTTCCGGCGGTCGTGCGGTGGACCCAGGCCCTCGCGGTCATCAAAGGGATCTCGGAGATTTTCCGGGACAGCCAGGTCCTGCGGGAGAACCGGGAAAAGGCCAGGCTGAAGTTTCTCTTCCTCACCCACGGGTGGACCCCGGAGAAGTTCCTCGAGGAGCTCGAGCGCCGGATCGGGTTTGACCTGGACCCCGATATCCCGGAAACCCCTCCCCAAAACACCTATCGCGATCACGTCGGCATCCACCCGCAGAAGCAGGAGGGGTTTTGCTACGCCGGGTTCGCCATCCTGAGAGGCAGGATCACCTCCGAGCAGATGCGGGTGGTGGCCGACCTGGCCGACCGATACGGGGACGGCACCATCCGCACAACCAACATGCAGAACATCGTCATCCTCAACATCCCCCGGACGCGCATCGACGGGCTGGCCCGCGAGGCCGCCGACGCAGGACTCAGGCTCGAGGGGTCGCCGTTCTGGCGGGGGACGATCGCCTGCACAGGAGCGGAGTTCTGCAAGCTGGCGGTGGTCGAGACCAAGGGGTTCGCCCGCTGGCTCGTGGAGGAGCTCGAAGAGCGCGTGCCCGAGTTCGACACGGACCTCAAGCTCCACATTACGGGATGCCCCAACGACTGCGGGCAGCACTGGATTGCCGAGATTGGTCTCCAGGGCGCCAAGGCGAAGGTCGACGGCCAGATGGTTGACGCCTACGACATCTTCCTCGGCGGCGGGCTGGGGGCGCAGCAGCGGTTCGCGCGCCGCGTGAATGTCCGTGTCCCGGTCACGGACGTGCCCGATACGCTGGCCCGTCTGTTGCGAGCGTACCTGCACCAGCGCAGCGAGGGGGAGAGGCTCTACGAGTTCTGCCGGCGCCGGAGCGACGCGGAGCTGCGGGCCGTGCTCCTGGACCGGCCCGAACACGCGGGCACGGCGGAGGCCGGTGAGCATGCCGGCAGAGCGGCCGGGGAGCGGTGAGGTGCAGACGGTCCATGTCAACGACCCGGAGGTCAAGATCGTTTTCCCGGGCGGCATCGCCGTAGAGGTGACCCTGGCCGGGAAGACGATGGACATCTCCGCGTCCGTCAGAGGACGCCCGGCGCTGGTCCGGATCGATATGGACGCGCGCCCCCAGGTCACGCTGGACATCGTCGAAGCCCGGGGGCCGGAGGAGTGACGAGCCTCGCTCGGATGAGGAGCCCTGAGGAGCGGTGATGAGCTTAAGAGGAAAGCGGGTCCTGATGCTGGAGGCCCGGCTACCGGACGTCCTCGCGGACCTGGTCTCCCGTCACGGCGGGGAGGCCGTGTGTGTCCCGGCGGTCGTCGAAGTGGAGGCGGCCGCGGCCGAGGTGGCCGCCCCGCTCTCGATGCTGTGCCGGAAGCACGTCGACGTCGTCGTGCTGCAGACAGGGGTCGGCGCCGAGCGGCTCTCCCGGCAGGCCGCTGCGCTCGGCCTGGGCGAGGCTTTTTTGGAGGCGCTGCGTCACCTCCCCATCGCGGTACGCGGGCCCAAGCCCACAGCCGTGCTTCACCGCTGGGGCATCAGCCCCACCTGCTCAGCAGCCCGCCCCTACACGACCACCGAGCTGTGCGCGGTCCTCGCCGACCTGCCCCTGCCCGCACGGACGGTCTTCGTGCAGCATTACGGGCAGATCAACGAACCCCTCCGCAATTTCCTCCGGGACCGCGGGGCGACGACCGTGGACGCCCTGCCGTACCGATGGGCCTTGCCCAAGGACCCAGGGCCGCTGCGCCGGGCGATCGAGGGGCTCATCAAGAGGGAGTTCCACGCCCTCATGGTCACCAGCCAGTCCCAGGTCGTCAACCTGTTCGCGGTCGCAGAGAGCCTCGGCGCCGCCGATGCGCTGCGGGACGCATTGAACACCGGAGTCGCTGTGGCGGCGGTGGGTCCGGTGGCCGGGCGCGCAATCCTCGAGCGCGGGATCCGGGTGACCGTGGAGCCGTCTCAGCCGAAGATGGCCCCCCTGGTGCGCGCGCTGGCCGCGTACTTCGACCTGGCGGGCGCGCAGACCCGGATGAGGAGGGGCGATGCGTAGCCGCCACAGCGCCGAAAAGGTTGAGGGTGCGGCCATGCCTTCACCTTGGAGAGAGGGTGGATGACCGTCTTCTATCCCGTGTCCCTGAAGCTGGACGGGCGGCGCTGCGTTGTCATCGGAGGCGGCCCGGTGGCCGAGCAAAAGGTGATGGGGCTCCTCGCGGCCGGCGCCCGCGTGACTGTCATCAGCCCGGAGACGACCGGCCGGGTGGCCGGGCTCGCAGCGCGGGGAGCGATTCAGCTGATACAGCGGCGGTACCTGCGCGGCGACCTCGAGGGAGCCTTTCTGGCGGTGACCGATGACCGCTCGGTCAACCACGAGGTCTGGGAAGAAGCGGAGGAGCGGGGCGTGCTCCTCAACGCGGTGGATGATCTGCCTCATTGCGGCTTCATCGCGCCCGCGATCTACCGGCAGGGGGACCTCACGGTCGCGGTGTCCACCGCCGGCAAAAGCCCGGCCCTGGCGGCGCACGTGCGCGACCGCCTCGGCGCCCCCATCGGCCCTGAATACGGAACATTTCTTGACCTTCTCGGTGAACTCCGGCCGCAGGTCGCCTTACGGGTGCCGGATGCGGCGAGCCGCGCCGCGCTGTGGCGCCGCATCGTCGATTCGGACGCGATCGAGTTCATCCGGCGGGGGAATCTCGCGAGCGCACGAGGACGGATCACGCATCTGGTGGACGAAGCCGCGGCGGGGTCCGGCGCCCGGAGTTCAGCCGGCATCGCGGTCCAACCTGCGCCCGCGGATCCGGGAGGTTGGCCGCCATCATGACCCGCGGCCGAGGGACCGTGTATCTCGTGGGCGCAGGCCCCGGGGATCCCGGGCTGATCACCGTCCGAGGGCGCGAGGTGCTCCGCATGTCGGAGGTCATCGTGTACGATCGCCTGGTGCCCCCGGCGCTGCTGGACGAAGCGCCCGCCTGGGCCGAGCGCATCCCCGTGGGGAAGCATCCCCGGCGGCATTCCACGCCGCAGGACGCGATCAATGCCGTCCTCATCGACCGGGCGAAGTCAGGCTTCACCGTCGTGCGCCTGAAGGGGGGCGATCCGTTTGTGTTCGGCCGCGGAGGCGAGGAGTGCGAGGCCCTCCGCGCTGCGGGAGTCCCCTGTGAGGTGGTGCCCGGGATTACGTCGGCGATTGCCGTGCCCGCGCTCGCAGGGATCCCGGTCACCGACCGTCGCTGTGCCTCCGCGTTTGCCGTCGTCACCGGGCATCAGTGCGATGACGCCTCAGCCGTAGACTGGGACGCCCTTGCCCGCATCCCCACCCTCGTGGTCCTCATGGGTTTTCACGCCGTGGCAGAGATTGCCCGGCGTCTCGTCGCACACGGTCTTCACCCGTCGACCCCCGCAGCCGTTGTCTCCTGTGGAACGATGCCGGGCCAACGAACCGTTGCCGGGACCCTCGCCTCCATCGGCCGCCTGGCCCACGACGCCGCGCTCGCGCCGCCGGCGACCCTCGTCGTTGGTGACGTCGTTCGCCTCCGGGAGATTCTTCAGGACGCCGGCGGTGGTCTGCCCGCGGCTCCCACCGGCATCGGGGTGAGTCGCTGATCACTCGGCTGGGCGGCTGGACGACGCGGCGCCGCCTCGCGAAAAGCGGCGCTGTGCCCAACCCGCTTCGGCTCAGGTCAGAACTGACGGTTTGAAATGGGCCTACCGCTCCAGGATCGGCCGCTGATGTTCAGGGAGGACCGCCCACACGTGAAGCGGGCGTTCAGGGGTTTTCGCGAGCGGTTCGCCGGCAACCAGCGTGAGGGTATTCACAAGGCGCCGCGTTCCACCGCGCCGTCGCATCTCCACGTCGTGAAATGCGTATTCACCTTCCTCGAGCCGAAAGAGCGCCAGGTCGGCCTGACTGCCGACTTTGAGCGTACCGAGCTCTGGCCGGCGTACCGCCCGAGCCGGCCGCGAAGTGGCCCGTTCGATCACATCCCGGAGGCTCATGCCGAGGTTCAGGAACTTTGAGAGCGTTGTCGGCAGATCGAACATGGGCCCCTGGATGCTCAACTGGTGGATGTCGCTGCTGATGACGTCGGGCAGAAGTCCCCGGTCGAGCATCCGCTCGGCGGTTTCGTAACTGAACGAGCCGGTTCCATGCCCGATATCGAGAATGAGCCCCCGATCGTGAAGCGCCTTGATCTCGGCCTGCGCATTCCCGTCCGCGGTCACGATGCGCATGTTGCCACCGGTGAAGCAGTGCGTCAGGATGTCCCCAGGCCGCAGGAGCCTGGCGACCTCCTCGATCGTGGGGGGCCCGTTGCCGATGTGAACCATGAGCGGGAGCTCCACGCGATCGGCCAGCGCTCTCGCGATCTCGAGCGGCCGGATCCCTACCCCTCGCGTCGTCGCGCCGTCGATGCGGGCCTTGATCCCAAGGATGATGTCGCGGTTGGCGTCCACGATTTTTGCGGCCAAGTCGGCATCGCAATAGTCGATGTTCGCGAACTCCCACGTGGGGGCAATCAGGCCGATGGACGACAGGTTCAACAAGGCGTAGATCCTGGCCCGGCTGTGCTCGATCACGAAGTGGCGGAAGCCGGGGAAACTGTAGGCGCCCGCGCTGCCGACATCGATCCACGTCGTGACGCCGCTGCGCGCGGCCACCGGGTCCGCTTCGATCCCCCAATACGTCGCGCCCCAGTAGACGTGGGTGTGCAGGTCCACAAGCCCCGGCGTGACAATGTGGCCGCGGGCGTCGATCACGCGGGTCGTGGGCCCGCGATCGAGCGCAGCCGCGATGGCGGTGATGCGCCCATCGCTGATCCCGATATCATAATCGCCTTCGATGCCCGCGCCCGGATCGAGCACGCGGCCGCCGGCCACGATCACGTCGAAATATTTGCCGCTGCCTGCCATCGTCGTTTTCCTCCGATTTCCTCCATTCCCGAACGTGCCCGGTGCCACGCCTGACTCAGTCATCACCATAGCAAGGCGTGCCCAGCTTCGTGAAGATGAGGCCTACCGCCATTTGCCGCGACCCTCTAAAATTGTGTTATGCGGCTGCCCTTCGCTCCTCCTCTTGAGCCCATGTTGTCCACCGCCGCGGACCGCCTGCCCCAGGGCGACGGTTGGCTGTTCGAGCCCAAGTGGGACGGATTTCGGACCCTGGTATTTCGCGACGGCGACGAGATGATGCTGCAGAGCCGCGACGGCAAGCCGATGAACCGATACTTCCCGGAACTCGTCGTCCCCCTCGCCGCCGCGCTGCCTGAACGCTGCGTTGTGGACGGCGAGATCGTCATCGTCGGCCCCGGCGGGCTCGACTTCGAGGCGTTGCTTCTGCGCATCCATCCGGCCGCGTCGCGTGTGCAGCTCCTGGCCGCGCAGACGCCGGCGGCCTTCGTCGCCTGGGACCTCCTGGCGCTCGGCGACGAGGACCTGCGCGGCGAGCCGCTCGCGGTGCGGCGCGAACGGCTTGAACAAGGGCTGGCCCGCGCGGCGCCGCCGGTGCACGTCTCGCCGGCGACGCGGGACCCGGCGGTGGCCCAGGACTGGTTCCGCCGCTTCGAGGGCGCCGGGCTCGACGGCGTCATGGCGAAGCGCCTGGACGCGCCGTATCGCGCCGGCGAGCGCACGATGATCAAGGTCAAACACACGCGTACGGCCGACTGTGTGGTCGCCGGCTTCCGCTGGCACAAGAACGGCGCCGGCACGATGGTGGGATCGCTGCTGCTCGGCCTGTACGACGACGCGGGCGGACTCCATCACGTCGGGGTCACCGCGGCGTTCTCCAACGCGGTGCGCAAGCAGCTCGTCGCCGAGCTCGCGCCGCTCCGTGAGCGCGCGCTCGAAGGCCACCCCTGGCACGACTGGGCCGAGGCTCAGGTGGACGCGGACGCCAAGGGGCTGCGCCTGCCCGGGGCGGCGAGCCGCTGGAATCGCGGCAAGGACCTGAGCTGGGAGCAGCTACGGCCCGAGCGCGTCTGCGAAGTGGCGTACGATCACTTACAGGGAACACGCTTCCGGCACGCCGCACAGTTTGTTCGCTGGCGCCCCGACAAACGCCCGCAGGACTGCCGCTATGATCAGCTGGAGGTCACGCCGGCTTACGAGCTGGAGCGAGTCTTCGGCGCGCGTGACCCGGATCTGAAGCGTCGCCAGGGATCGTAGTCGGGATCGGGCGGCTCCTCGGGGGGGCGTGTGCCCCCGGGAACGTGGCGCAGGTTGATCCGGATCCGCGTCCATGTGCTCGAGCGGCCGCGCATCGAATCGATGAGGATGTCGTCCACCTGCAGCAGCGCCGCCGCAGCGGGGTGCCTCGTCTTCCAGCGTTCGAGGCCGGCCAGGGCGTCGTCCAAGTGTTCCGCCTTCGCGACGGTGACGAGCGGCTGAGTCGATTGGCGGCGCCCGCGGCTCTCCGGGGCGCCCGCCGCTTTCCGCCGTGACGGCGCGACACGCGGCGGTTCGTCGACTTGCTTTTTGTAGTGTGGGGGCCACGGCGCGTCGCCGAGGCCCGCGGCTTCTTGCGCGGCCGAGAGCGCGAGGAGCTTGTCCAGCGATCCGGCGGCGGCATCGATGCCCGCCGCCGCGTCGCCGCGCTCGGCGAAACGCCTCGGCGCCGTCGCGAGCGTGAACGCCGCCGGATCACAGCCGGCGACCTCGTCCCAGGCGAGCGGCATCGAGACACGCGCATCTGGTGTCGGCCGTACCGACCAGGCCGACGCGATGGTGCGGTCCTTCGCGTTCTGGTTGTAGTCGAGGAACACACCCCGGCGTTCTTCCTTCCACCACTTGCTGGTCGCGTGTTCGGGCGCGCGCCGCTCCACCTCGCGCGCGAGAGCCAGCGCCGCACGGCGCACCTGGGGAAAGCTCCAGTGGCGCTCAATGCGCACATTGACATGGATCCCGCGCGTGCCCGACGTCTTGGGCCAGCCGCGCAGGCCATACGCCTCGAGCACATCGCGAACGAGCAACGCCACGCGCCGCACCTCGTCCCAGCCTACGCCCGGGCCGGGATCGAGATCGACACGCAGTTCGTCGGGATGCTCGAGGTCGTCGGCGCGCACCGGGTGGGGGTTCAGGTCGATGCATCCGAGGTTCACGATCCACAGCAGCTGCGCGGCGTCCCGCACCACGATCTCTCGCGCCGTCCGGCCTGAAGGAAAGCGCAGGTCCACCGTCTCGACCCACTCGGGATGCTGCGCGGGAGCCCTCTTCTGAAAGAACGGCTCGCCTGCCGCGCCATCTACGTAGCGCTTGAGCACGATCGGCCGCCCCGCGATCCCGCGCAGCGCTCCCTCGGCGACCGCCAGATAGTACCTGGCCAGATCAAGTTTCGTATGGCCGGCCTGCGGAAAGAAGACCTTGTCCGGGTTGGTGATCACGACCTCGCGGCCGGAGGCTTCCAGGACGGTCTTCTGCGTCGCCCCCATGAGGACAGTGTGGCCAATTCACGCCTGGCGCGCAAGAGGCCAGTCTCACACCCTGTCGATGCCCAGGAACCACGGGAGCCACCAACGAACGTCGCCCGTTGAGATCGGCGGCCAGGCGGCTCAGCCGGGAGGATGTTGATGTTCTCACTTGCCGGGAAGTCGTGCGTCGTCACAGGCGCAAGCCGAGGAATTGGCCGCGCGATCGCGCTCGCGTTCGCCGCGCAGGGGGCCGACCTGCTGCTGGCCGCGCGCAGCCGGGCGGACCTGGATGCGGTGCGGGGTCAGATCGCCGCGGGCGGGCGGCGGGCGGTCGTTCATCCGGCGGATGTCACCGATCTCGATCAACTCGCGGCGGTGGCCGCGGCGGCCGTGGACCACTTCGGCAAGATCGACGTCTGGGTCAACAACGCCGGCGGATTCACCGAGGCGCCGGGCAGCACCGCGGAGTGGCTGAATGTGACTCCGGCCGGCTGGGAGCAGATGCTCCGGCTCAACCTGACCGCGCAGGTGTTCGGCGCGCAGGCGGCGGCGCGGGTCATGCGCGGACAGCCGGCGGGCGGGGTGATCTTGTTTCTGTCTTCAATCGACAGCCTGTACGCGGCGCCCGGAGGCGAGGGTGTCTATGGCGCGTGCAAAGCCGCGCTCAACAATATTACGCAGACGATGGCCGTCGAGCTGGGGCAATACCGGATTCGGGTGAACGCGATCGCGCCGGCGGTCGTCGAGACGCCTCTCACCGCGCCATGGCTCGCCACAGAGGAAGACCGCCGGTCGCGGGCGGCCTTCTACCCGCTGCGCCGGGTCGGTCGACCCGAGGACATCGCCGCGGCCGCCGTCTACTTCGCCTCGGACGAAGCGGCGTGGGTGTCCGGCGCCATCCTCCTGGTGTCGGGTGGCGCGGTTATGACCAGCGATCCGTACCGCTACTTGATGCGCGTCAACCAGATCTGACGGGGCGGTGAGTGGCGCGGCAAGGGATGGGCGCCCATCCCGCCGATTCAAGTTCATAAGACCTTTATCTCGAATTCACGCGCGCGTTACACATGCCCGCCATGATACATATCAGCCTGTTCCAGACAGGCGTAGCAGGCGGGGCGGTTCCAGACGGAGCCAGCGGCGCACCCTGGCGTGTCCCCCCTCGTCACGGGGTGTCGTCGCCATCCGCCGGGAACCGCCCGCCGAGCTATTGAAACGTCGAAGACGCGAACCAGGAGGATGGGACGAATCATGACAGCAGACAGATTGCACCGGCACGATTTTTGGGTCTGGCGTTGGCTTGCGAGGGGCGCCATGACGCTGATCACGCTGGCGGTGGGACTGGGCGTCACGACCGGCGGATCGGCCGCAGTTGCCGCGCCGCTCCCGTCCGGCCCGACAGCGGCAGGGACTGAACATTTCGCCATTGTCCCGTCCGCCTCGAGCGTGAGCTACCGGGTTGGCGAAACCTTCTTCGAAGGGAACCGGTTCAACTTGGCCGTCGGCACCACGCAGTCGATTCAGGGCGATGTGTTCGTCGATCGTGCGAATCCGGCGCGCAGCCAGGTAGGGCCGATTACGATCGACATCAGCACCTTCCAGTCCAACAGCGCCCGTCGCGACCGGGCGATCCGGGACCGATGGCTCGAATCATCCAGATTCCCGACCGCCCAGTTTACGCCGACGGCCGTCCATGGCCTGCCCGCCCTGTACCGTGACGGGCAAGATATCCCCGTGCAGGTTCTCGGAAACCTCAGCGTGCGCGATGTGACGAAACCCGTCACCTTCACCGGGACCGTAAAGCTGGCCGGCGATATGCTGACCGGCACGGTTCAGACAACGATCCTGATGACAGACTTCGGGTTCGATCCGCCGTCGATCCTTGGTCTGCTCAAGGCGGAGAACCAGGTCCAGTTGGAGCTGCAGTTCACAGCGAAGCGCGCGGCATAGGAGATGGGTGTGACGTTCACGGTGGACACCGAAGGGTAGACTTCAGCCGCTACCCCGCGACCCGCTCGAAGACGCGCAGAAAATTCAGGCCGAGGATCTTCTGGATGTCCTCATCGGAGAAGCCTCGCTGCACCAGCCGGCGGGTGATGTTCGGCCAATCCTCCCACGTCCGGAAGTCCGGCATGTGGGCGTTCCAGTCCACCCGGTGCTCGGGACGGAAGCCGATCACGTTCATCTCCTGATTCAACTTGTCGGCCAGTTCCCGCGGGTACATGGTGCCCCAATCGGTGCCGATGCCCACGTGATCGATGCCGCAGATCTCCGCGGCGTGTTCGAGATGGCGCACCGCGGTCTCGAGGGTGACGTCCGCCCGGTCGGAGATGAAGAACGGGACGACCAGGATACCGACGTATCCTCCGGTGTCGGCCACGGCCCGCAGCAGGTCGTCACGTTTTGCGCGGTCGTGCTGCGAGACGGCGAGGCAGAAGGTATGTGTGCAGGCCACCGGCTGCTTGGAGGCCCGGAGGGCGTCCCACGCGGTCTGGTGGCCGCAGTGAGACAGATCGATGAGCACGCCCATCTCGTTGAGCCGGCCGACCAGCTCGATGCCGAAGTGGCTCAGGCCGGCGTCCGTGCGCTCGGTGCACCCGTCGCCGACAAAGTTGCGGGTGTTGTAGGTCAACTGGATCACGCGGATGCCCAGATCGTAAAAGAGCTCGAGCCTGTCCCACTCGAGCCCGAAGTGCGTCGTGTTCTGGAAGTTGAGCA
>DATHLI010000312.1:0-3188 GCA_035488355.1 bacterium
CCGCATCGACATCCCGTCCCCACTGTATGTCGGCCATCGCACTCTCCTCGCCTTCGATGTGTGGTAAGGGCGCGGATCCCGCAACGCGCTGATCCCGCGACCGCGCTCCGCTTACGTGGATGATACGCTGCGGATGCCGGACGGATTCCCGAATTCCGGCCGGCGGGAGATCCGTCCTCGTCGTGCTGGGAGAGATCGCGCCGATCCCGGAGCCGCGATGAGGGGGCGGGAATGGATCTCGGTTCGGAGGTGTTCGTTAGATTATATGGAAGTTCCGTTACGGAAAAGAGGGGGGATGGCCGTGAATCCGCAGGGGTCGAAGACGGGATGGGCTCACAAGTTCCTCGGCTCGTTCGCGGGGGTCCTGGTCGCCGTGCTCATGGGATACTCGTCCGGTGTCCCTGTGGCGGCGACCGCAGCAGCCGCTCCGCCGCCTTCGAGCTCAACCCCTGCACCGATCCCCGAACTCTCTTCTTCGATCGCCGGGATCACGGTGACGGGGATCATCGGTGGGAGCGCCCGCGTGGCGCTCATTGAGATAAAGGGGCAGACCTCCGTCGTGGGCGTTGGCGATCGGATCGGGGCCCTGGTGGTGAGAGCCATCTCCGGGAGCGAGGTCGTCCTTGGGCAGAGCGATCGGACCATCAGGCTGCCGGTGGCCCGGGCCATCACTGCTTCAGCGGCCCAGCCGACGGCAGGCGGAGGACCCGCTGCCGCCGCGCCCGTCACGAAGGCGCCGCCTGCAGCGGCGGCCTTAGAACCCCCTGCCGCCGCGCCCGCGGGGACGCCGGCGAACGGTTCCCCGACAGCGGCGACACAACCCGCTGCCACCTCGACGGTGCCGCAGCCTCCCACCACGACCTTCAGATCCGTGACCCTGGGGCCGACCGGGTACCCGCAACCGACTTCCGTCCCCGTCCGGGGGGTGCCGCTCTCGCTTTCCACGGGGCCCTCGCCGGTGCTCCCCCTGGGCGCGACCGTGTACACGCCGTCGGGCACCTCAGATTATGGATTCGCGAGCGCGCCGATCACCACACAGAACACCGTCACGCCGCAGGGCGCCACGACTCTTCCGGTCGCCGCCAGCGAACCGGCGCCGGCCGCGCAGGTGCTTCCGCCGGGCGCGACGTTGTACACGCCGTCGGGCACCTCTGATTACGGATCCTCAAATCCGCCGATTACCGCGCAGAGCGCCGTCACGCTGGGGGGAGTGACGGCCCTCCCGGTCGCCGCCAACCAGGCAGGGTCGACCGCGGAGGTGTCGCCCTGGCCGGCCTACCGGGTGCAGGTGGGTCCGATCTCCGATCAGCAGAGCGCCGCGGCCATCGCCGCGAGCCTGGTCACGGCGGGTTTCACGGCCAAAGTCGACGCCAACGCCAGCGGTCAGTACATCGTGACGCTGAACCCCCCGCCCCAATCGACCGTCGGCCGTGGTCTGGCCATGGTCACGTCGCTCGCGACCGACCTGCCCATCAAAGTGGAGATGGGCCCATAGTCAGGCTCTGAGCACGGCGTCGGCCACTTTCAACCCGATCGTCCTCACCGATCAGCCGGATCCCCCTCGCCACAGCCGTCTGATGGACCCCGCACAACACCGCGCTCGCGCGGGACGATGCGGGCCCGGCGTCCATGGAGGGACCCCACGCCCTCCGGGAGAAGCACGCGCTGCCCCCATGTTCGGACGGCGGCGGTTTGTGGGGAACCTACACGGGAGGTGTGGCTGATGAGGGGTCGTCGGCGGCTCGCGTCGGTGGTGGTCGTCATCGCGGTCCTGGCCGCGGTGCTCGTGGCCATCGATCTCAGGCAGGGGCCGGTGAGCGGGCAGAACGAGGAGATCCTCCAAAAGGTCCTCCGCACCCACGTGCTCACGGTGGGGACGATCAGCGGCAATCCGCCCTGGTCGATCACGAAGCCCAACGGCGAATTGGACGGGTACGACATCGCGATCGCGAAGCTGATCGGGCACGATCTCAACGCCAAGGTGAATTTTGTCGTGACCTCCGGGGCCGGCCGGATCCCGGCGCTGCAGACCCGGAAGGTGGATCTCGTCCTCGCCGAACTGAACTACACGGGGCCCCGGTCGCTCGCCGTCGCCTACACGCAGGTCTACTCCAACCCCATCAGCCAGTTCCTGGTCAGGGCCTCGTCGCCCTACAAGACGATCGAGAGCCTGAACAGCCCCGCGGTCACGCTGGGGTACGCGCTGGGCGGAAACGAGGCGCAGATCTGGCCGGCGATGCTGCCGAACGCGAAGCTGCAGGCGTTTACGACGGTGGCCGACGCCGAGCAGGCACTGCTCTCCGGGAGGGTCACCGCAACGGGGGAGACCGATATTTTGAACCGCGAGCTCATCAAGGCGCACCCGGGCCTGCTCCGCGCCATCAACCCGGCGTACATCAAGGGGTTCGTCGGGATCGGGCTCCCCTACGGCGATTTCGACTGGTGGCTGTGGCTCGACCGGTGGGTGGCCTACTTCAACTACACGGGGCAGAACCAAAAGCTGTGGGATCAGTACATGGGAGGCGGCTCTCCCCTGGTGCCGTGATGCGGCGCCGGCAAAGCCGATCGAAGGCCGATCGAAGCGTGGAGTAGAGCAAAGGTAAGCGTGGAGTAGTGCAAAGGTAGGGCGCGCGCGCGTGACCTCGCTGTTCGACCCCGGGCTCTTCTGGCGCTACCGGAGCGTGATTGTCGCGGGCGCGGCCACCACGCTGCTGCTGGGCGCCTGCTCGGTGGCGGCGAGCTTCGTCTTCGGCCTGGCCGGGTGGCTGCTCAAGGCCTCGAAGCTCCGGGCCCTCGCCTGGGTGGGAGGCGCCTACGTGGAGGCCCTGCGGAACACGCCGGACCTGCTCTACATCTACGGGCTCTACTTCGGGCTGGTGACCATCGGCGTGACGTTCTCGGCGTTCACGTCCGCCGTGCTCGCGTTGGGCATCCAGGGCGGGGCGTACATCGCGGAGATCATCCGGGGCGCTTTCACGGCCGTGGGCCACGAACAGCGCGTCGCCGCGCGGGCGCTGGGCCTCAGGCCGTGGAAGAGCCTCGCGTACGTGGAGCTCCCGCAGATGCTGCGCGTCGCCTTCCCCGCGCTCGGCAACCAGGTCATCTCGACCCTGCTCGGGACCGCGCTGGCGAGCGTGATCGCGGTCCCGGAGCTGACGTATCAGTCGCAGATCATCGGGGACTCCACC
>DATHLI010000313.1:0-2086 GCA_035488355.1 bacterium
GGGTGGCGGTCGTCTGGAACGTCCCGGTCGCCTGCAATCGAGCATCCGCCGATTTCATGATTTCGTCTCCGCTGATGCGCGAGCCCTACCAGCGGATCATTCCGCCGCACGAGAGCGCAGCCGTGGACTAGTTGGTCCGCCCGCTCTGGTTCAGATGGATTTCACACCAGTGCGCGTAGCTGTCCTTGAGCTCCATCGGCACGTTTCCTGAGGAAGACGACCATCCCCGCCCGCATTCGTTTTGGCCATACTCGAATCCCTGGGGCAGGACGATCCCCACCCGGTGCTCCTTGCCCGTCACCGGGTTGAGGATCGGCTGGCCGCGCCCTGAGGCAGCGCTTCCCGCCTTGCAGGTCGCCGAACGGGCGCTCATGTCCAGGTCGATCGTGATGTCCGTGTAGACCGGGTCGTGGATCTTCTCGCACATGGCCGCATAGACGGCAAAGTGGGTGACCATGCCGTCCGTTTCCTTCCCGGTCATGATGCTGAGGATCGCCTGCCGCTGCGCGTCGTTCGCCCGCTTGTCGATGATGGGCTGCATGATCCCCTTCCCCTGATGGACGGCGCCGGGCCACGCGGCGGCGAACGCCAGGCTCAGCCCGTCGAGGCGCGTGGGGCCGAACGAGCCTTTATCGATCTTGAGGAACACGATCGCTTTGCAGTTGCCGTGGGTCGGCAGGGCATTGAACTGACATGGACACCCGTAGGCGCAGTTGCAGTTGGAAAACTCCTTCCCGTGGATCTCCCACTTGACCATAGCGCTTCCCTCCCTTTGGCTCAGCGCCGGCCTTCACGGCGCGGTCGTAGTCCTCCCGGTCCGGCCGGGGCGCGAAGCCGGTCGAGGTGGGGAGCAGGGCAAAAGGTAGTCGGGGCACCCCGGTGCTGATTCGCCCGCGTTCCGGTCGCCTCCTACCAGGAGGGCGCCGCGGTCGCCGGCGGGGGTGAGCCGCCGCCCAGATCGCCCCTTGCAATTCCCTGCGGACGCGCTAAAATGGGAGATCGAAGCGGACCATTAACGATCTCCGGGAGGGATCGATGGGACGCACGGAACTCGCGCGTGACCACAGGGAGCCTGCCGGGCTCCCTTTTTCATGTCCCGTAGCGGCTCCCTGCCGCCTCCCACCCGGGCCGGCCCGCCCCCGGCGTCAGCCGGACCGTTCCCGCGGCGCCGCGCCATTGCATTTTTATGAAGCGACTATGTATAATTATGCATACCTGCGGCGGGCGCCCCACCACCGCGGCCGGGGGAGGGCGGCGTGCGAGCCAGGATTGCATTAGAGGACGGGTTGGTACTCGCCGGCCGGGCCATCGGCGCGTCGGGATGGGCCGGGGGAGAGGTCGTCTTCACGACGGCGATGACGGGCTACCAGGAGATCCTCTCCGATCCGTCCTACGAGGGGCAGGTCGTCACGATGGCCTACCCGCTGATCGGCAACTACGGGGTGAACGGGGAGGCCTGGGAGTCGTCGCGGCCCCACGTGGCGGGGTTCGTGGTGGGGGAGGCCGCGGGCCGGCCCAACCACTGGCGCTCGGAAGGCAGCCTCACGACGCTGCTGGCCCGCTGCGAGGTGGTGGGGATCGCGGGCGTGGATACCCGGTGCCTCGTGCGCCACCTGCGGACCCATGGTCTCCAGCGCGGGGTGGTGTCCAGCGAAGACGCCCCCGACGCAGACCTGGTGGCCCGCGCCCGGGCGCTGCCGGACATCGGCGCGCTGGATCTCGTTGGCCGGGTGTCCACGCCGCACGTCCAGCACCACACCGGCCCGGGCCCGCGGGTGGCGGTCCTCGACTGCGGGGTGAAGTGGGGGATCGTCGAGAACCTGCGCCGCCGGGGGTGCGATACCTGGGTGCTCCCGCACCGGACCTCAGCCGAGGAGATCCTCGACCTCCGGCCGGCCGGGCTCGTGCTCTCGCCCGGCCCGGGCGATCCCAAGATGCTCGGCCACCAGGTCGCCCAGGTGCGGCGCCTGTGGGAGCGGCTGCCGATCTTCGGGATCTGCCTCGGCCATCAACTCATCGGCCGCGCGGCGGGCGCGGAGACGTTCAAGCTGCCCTACGGGCACCGGGGGAGCAATCAGCCCGTCAA
>DATHLI010000314.1:0-13314 GCA_035488355.1 bacterium
ACCGTCAAGAGCCCAGGGATCGCTGTTGTCAGTCGATTCAACGGCAACCGGGGTCCCCTCTCGTTGCCCCCCAAGACTAGTTTACCCCGTCCGGCGGGATTCCCTCCTCGCCGTTGGCTCGATCCTCCTGTCTGGCGCCACGAAGTTAACTACCACCTAACTCATTTCCCGATCCCCATCGTCTGATTGATCGAGCAAGAACCTTCTTTTGAGGGAGGGAACCCTGTTCCGCCGGCGTGGAAAGAAACCCCGGAACTTGCCTGGCATTTTTCAAATGATCGCTGAAGAACGCACGCACGGCGGGAGGACATATGAGTTTAATTCTTGTGACTCTCGTACCGGCCCTGGTTCGCGCGCTGGTTCTGCCGGCGTCGATAGATCATGCGAGTTCAATGGAAGCGCCGCTGCGTTCTTCAGCTGCCCCCGGACGATCAGCCCCGGTGGACCGGGGCGGGACTCCTCCGATGCGTATGCTACCAGCACAATTGCAGCACCGTTCGGCGGCACGGGGTGGATCAGCAACAACGCCTCCGGCTACCCCTTGACGCCGGTCATCGCGATCCCCTGGGCGAAGTAGCGCTGCAGCGCGACGAAGATCACCACGGGCGGCAGCGTGGCGATCAGCGCACTCGCCATGCTGATGCCGAACCGCGTCCCGACATCGACGCCGCCGATGAGCGCGGTGAGGCCGGCCGGCAGCGTGCGGGTGGCGTCGCTGTTCGAGACAATGAACGGCCACACGAAGTTGTTCCAGCTCGCCATGAACGTATAGATCGCGACCGTGGTCAACGCGGGGCGGGACAGCGGCAGGATGATTCGCCAAAGAATCCCGAGGTCGGTCGCGCCATCCATCAGCGCGGCGTCGCGCAACTCCGACGGGATCGACTGGAAGAACTGCGTGAGCAGATACAGACCGAACGCATTGGCGACCACCGGCATCACCAGGCTGAAATAACTGTCCGAGATCCTGAGCCGGGACAAACCCAGGAACAGCGGCACCATGGTGCCCTCGGCGGGCATGAGCATGGTGGCCAGGATGACGAGAAAGACGAGTTTCTTGCCGGGAAACTGGAGCCGGGCGAGCGGGTACGCGCCCAAGCCGTACAAGGGGAGACTCACCGCGGTCGTGAGCACGGCGACGATCAGACTGTTGAAGAACCACCGGCCGATGGGGTAGTTGGTGAGCACGTTGGCAAAGTTCCCCAGGGTCGGGGTCCTGGGGATCCACTGGATCGGGTACTGAAAGATCTGGCTCTCGGGTTTGAGCGCCGTCGTCACCATCCACAACAGGGGGGCGGCCATCGCGACGGTCACCACGAGCAACGCGACGTATCCCGCCAGTCGTCCGAAGTCCGACCGTCTCCGGTGGCCCGGCCTCACGACGCTGCCCACGTGGCCCTCCTTAGATGGCGCGGAAGTATCGCAACTGCACGACGGTCAACAGCAGCGTCACGAGGAGCAAGACCACCCCGACCGCCGACGCTTCGCCCATGCGGAAGTTGACCCAGCCGGTGGCATACAGGTGCTGCACCAGGGTGTACGTTTGCCCAAACGGACCGCCGTGGGTCATCACCAGGATCTGGCCGAACGCGCGCAGCGAGGCGATGACCGAGAGCGGAATGACGAACACGTGCATCAGATAGAGACCGGGGACGGTGACGTACAGGAAGGATTTCCAGATTCCGGACCCATCCACCCGCGCCGCTTCATACAGCTCGGCGGGGATCTCCTGGAGCCCGGCCAGGTAAATGACCATGTTCGTCCCGATCTGCCACCACACGGTGCTGATCGCGACCGCCGGCATCGCCCACACGGCGTCCGTCAGCCACGCGACTTTGGGCAGGCCGACGGCCTGCATGTAGAAGTTCACAAAGCCGAAGTTCGAATTGAACATCCAACTCCACAGCATGCCGACGACCGTCACCATGATCGCGTACGGCACAAACACGACTGTCCGCGCCAGGACCCGGCCCCGCAGGGGCTGGTTGAACAGCACCGCGAGCCCGAGCCCGCCCGCGACGAGTGGAGGGACCGTGAGGAGGGTAAAGTAGAGCGTGTTCCGGAACGCCTTCCAGAACATTGCGTCGGTCAGGATCGTGCGGTAATTCTGCACCCCGAGCCAGCGGGGCGTCCCGAGGATCCCCCAGCGGGTAAAGCTGACGCCCACGCTGGCCAGGGCCGGCAGCAGCAAGAAAAGCAGAAAGACCAGCAGGTACGGGGCCAGGAAGAGGTAGGCGGTCACCGTCTCGCCGACCCATCTCGGCCGTCCCCGCGCGACGTCTCGTGAGGCCACCTCAGCGGTTCAGGACGCTCTGGATTCCCTTCTGCATGTCCTTGAGCGCCTGAGACGCGCTCTTCTTGTTCAGCATGACCGCCTGATAATTGACCACCAGCGGGGTCTGCACGTTCTCCGCGAAGATCTCGGTGCTCTGCACGATCGAGGGCGTCAGATGGGCATAAGGAATCTCCGCCTGGAACCCTCTCAGGTAGGGGTAGAGCTTGCTCTTCTGATACGCTTCACTGCTGCGTACGTGCTCGTTGGCCGGAACCTGGCCCGCCTGGCTCCACAGCAGCGCGTGATCTTCCACCCACTTCACGAACGTGATCGCGGCCATCTTGCGCTTCGCATCGTTGGTCTCGCTGAGCGAGAAGAAGTGGTCGCTCGCCCAGACCCCGGGCTGGCTGAAGATCACCGGCTGGGGCGCGGTGCGGAAGTTCAGACCGGCATCCAGATATCCCGTGATCCACCACGGCCCTTGGAACTCCATCGCGACTTTCTGGCTCTTGAAGTCGGCGTCCGGATCGCTCTCCCCGGGCGGGGCCACCTTGTACTTGGAGATCAGGTCCGCGGCGAACTGGAGCGCCTCGGCGGTCTTTGGATTGTCCATCACCGCCGTCTTGCCGTCGTCGCTGATGAACCGGCCGCCGTTCTGGTAGATCCAGCCCCACCACACCCGAAATGTGTCGACGTTTGTCCCGGGCATGGCGACGCCGTACTGGCTGCCGTCAGGCTTGGTCAGCTTCTTGGCCCAGAGGAGGAACTCCGCCCGGTTCGTCGGCGGTTTGTTCGGATCGAGGCCGGCGGCCTGGACGAGGGCGACGTTGTAGTAGAGGGCAATGGGGTGGATGTCTAGGGGAACCCCCCACAGCTTGCCCTGACGGTGGGCGGCCTGGAAGGCCACCGCGGGGAAGGCGTTCATGTCAATGCCCGCTTCCTTCACGAGGTCATCGAGCGGGACCAGGATCCCTTTCTCCTGGTATTGCGGCATCTCGTTAATGTGGTAGGTGACGAGATCGGGTGGGTTTCCGGCCGCCGCCGCCGCGACCCACTTATCGAAGAACACATCCCAGGGGTACACGGACACGTTGACGTGAACCCCACCCTGCTCCTTGTTGAACTGCTCCGCCATGGACGTGAGGTACTTGCCGTCTGGCCCGGTCAGACCGTGCCAGTAGCTGATCACCACGGGACCGGCGGCGGCGGAGCGCGTGGGAACGCCCGAGACGAGGAACGCGGGAAACGTGAGGAGCACGCAGAGCCAGAGGATGCGCGATCTGACGGAGAGCTTCATGCGATTCCCCCCTTTTGTTGCGGTAGTCTTGAGGCGCTCGCAGGCTTTCCGAATGCCAAGCGGAATTTCCACTATGGTTCCTGAACACCTTCCGGAGGATCCAGAACGATGAGCGACGAGCGCCCACGCCCCCTGCAGCCCGATGATCTGCTCGCGATCAAAGTGGTCGCCGACGTCCAGCTCTCCCCGGATGGCCGCCGGGCCGCCTACACGTTCACGGAGATCGCCCCCGAGCAGGATGAGTACCGCTCGGCCATCTGGATGGCGCCGGTCCAGGGCGGGGAGCCGCGCCAGTTTACCCGGGGCCCAAAGCGAGACAGCGCGCCGCGATGGTCGCCGGACGGCGCCTGGCTGGCGTTCCTGTCAGACCGCGATGGGGAAGCCCCCCAACTGTATGTCATGTCTGCGAATGGCGGCGAACCGCGGAGACTCACCTGGCTCGGTCACGCGGCCGGCCCGGCGGTGTGGTCGCCGGACGGCGCGCGGCTCCTCTTTGCCGCGCCGGTCCCGAAGGAGCCGCCACCCTCCGGCAAGGAGGCCCGCGCGCGTTGGGCGGACCGGCCGAAGGTCGTGACGTCGGCGCATTACAAGGACGACGGGCAGGGGTACACGTTCGGCGACCCGAGCCAGATCATTGCCGTCTCGGTCGCGCGCGGCGAAGTGGCCCAGCTGACGGGCGGAGACCGTCCCTCGACCGCTCCGGCATGGTCGCCTGACGGCGCGCGGATCGCGTTCAGCCGGGCGCGAAGCGGTCCGGCCGACTACCACGTCTACGACATCTGGGTGATGAACGCGGACGGGAGCAATCCACGCCGCCTCACCACGGACGTCGGCCGCGCGACCTCGCCGAGCTGGTCGCCCGATGGCTCGACCATTGCCTGCTACGGGACGGACGAACAGGACCCAGGGGCCGGCGATCCGATGACGCGCGTCTGGCTCGTCCCTTCATCCGGCGGCCCGCCGCGAAGGCTCGGCGCGGGCTACGATCGCCAGGCCGTGTTGATGGCGCGCCCGGCCGTTACCCCCGGCCCGGTCTGGTCGAGCGACGGCGGCACACTCACCTTTGTGGCCGCCGATGCGGGAAACATCCACCTCGTCCGGGCCGGCGCCGTCGACGGCTCTGTCCGTCCGGTGGTGGCGGGGGAGCGCCAGGTCCTCAGCGCGAGCGCCGCGGCAGATGCGGGCCGGATCGCGTTCGTGGCGACCGATCCACACATCCCGAGCGATGTGTATGTCTGCGGGTGGGACGGCGCGGACGAGCGGCGCCTGACGCGCGTGAACGAGGCGCTGCTGTCGCGGCTGGCGCTGCCCCGGGTCGAGCGCCGCGCCTTCCGCAGCCCGCAGGGCGCAACTCTCGATGGATGGCTGATCCGGCCGGCCGCGCAGGGGGCGCCTGGGGCAAAATCCGCCGGCGGTCCCGCGCCGCTCCTCCTGGACATTCACGGCGGCCCGGCGAGCTATCACGGCAACCTGTTTTCGCTCGGCTATCTCTATCGCTACGTCCTGGCCTCCCGGGGGTGGGCCGTGCTGGCGCTCAACCCGACCGGATCCGGCTCGTACGGCAAGGCGTTTGCCCACGGGATCAGGGGCCGCTGGGGGGAGGGCGATCTGCCCGAGCAGCTCGCCGCGGTCGATGCGCTCGTGGCGGAGGGAATCGCCGACCCGGCGCGGCTGGCGGTCGCAGGATACTCCTACGGCGGGTACATGACCTCGTGGACGATCACCCACACGGACCGGTTCAAGGCGGCGGTGGTGGGCGCCCCCGTAGTGAACTTAGAATCGTTCCATGGGACGTCCGATATCGGGATGTGGTTCATCCCGTGGGAGATGCAGGGCGACCTCGCCACCCAACGCGAGATCTACCGCCGCCTCTCCCCGATCAGCTACGTGGAGCGCGTCACCACCCCGACGCTGATCCTCCACGGCGAGGCCGACGACCGCTGCCCGATCGGGCAGGGCGAGGAACTGTTCGTCGGGCTGGTGGCCGCGGGCAAGGCCCCGGCGGAGTTCGTGCGGTATCCCGGCGAGAGCCACCTCTTTCTCGGGAACGGCCGGCCCAGCCACCGCCTCGATGTCACACGCCGGGTCGTGGCCTGGGTGGAGCGCTATGTGAGCGGCGCGCCCGCCCGGTCTCCCGCCGATGAGGTGTCGCGGCCTGACGCGGTGCAGGCCGCGCGGGGAGGACCCCGGGCGCAGGCCGAGAAGCCGCCCGCGTCGGAGGGAGGCGCCCGTGCGGATCACAGCCCTTGAGGCCATTCCGGTGGCGGTGCCGGACCCGCCGCTCAGAAACTCCTGGGGCGTCCACGCACCGTATTTTCTCCGGACCATCCTGCGCCTGCGCACCGATGAGGGCCTCACCGGCCTGAGTGAGACGTACGGGCCCGATGCCGTGACCCCCCTGGAACTGGACCGCGCGCGGCAGGTGGTCGTGGGGCAGCGGCCGTCGGACGTCCAGCGATTCGCCCTGCGGCTCGGTTCGCCGGCGATCTCAGGGGCGATCGAAGTCGCCTGTCTCGACCTGATCGGGCGGGCCACCGGCAGCCGGGTGTGCGATCTGCTCGGCGGCCCCGTGCGCGACCGGGTCGCGTTCAGCGCCTACCTCTTCTTCAAGTACGCCGGCGAGGACGGCTGGGGAGTGGTCGGCTCCCCCGACGAGATGGTCGGGCTGGCGGATCAGTTCGTGGAGCGCTTCGGCTTCACGACGCTGAAGGTGAAAGGCGGCGTGCTGCCGCCGCTCCAGGAGATCGACACCATGATGCTGCTGCGGCGGCGATTCGGGCCGGACGTCGCCCTGCGCCTGGATCCCAACGCGGTCTGGTCGGTGGAGACGAGCCTCAGGGTGGCCTACGAGCTCGGGCGATCGGGCGTCTGGCTGGAGTACCTCGAGGATCCGACCGAAGGCATCGCCGGCATGGCCAGGGTCCGGGAGCGCGTCACGATGCCCCTCGCCACCAACATGTGCGTGACGCGGTGGGAGGACATCGCCCCCGCGGTGGACGCCCGCGCGGTCGACGTCATCCTCTCCGACCACCACGCCTGGGGCGGGCTGCGGGCCTGCCAGGACCTCGGGCGGATCTGCGCCACCTTCCACCTGGGGATCGGCATGCATTCGAACAGCCACCTCGGCATCTCCATGGCCGCCATGATCCATCTGGCCAGCGTCGTCCCGACGATGGCGGCCGCCTCCGACACGCACTATCCCTGGCTGACCAAAGATATCCTCGCCGGCGGGCCCTTCAGGTTCGACGGCGGGACGCTGTCCGTCCCGGCCGGCCCGGGGCTGGGGGTGGAGCTGGACGACGAGCAGGTCGCGGAGTACCACGAGGCGTATCAGCGTGGCGTGGTCCGCCGGCGCGATGACACGGCCGAGGCGATCAAGCGCGAGCCTGGCTGGCTGCCCATCAAGCCGCGCTGGTAGCAAGGGGAGGGGAGGACAGATGACGGACAGCATGCGCATCGCCCGCCGGGAGTTTCTCCGCCGGTCGGCCATCGCGACCGCGGGCGCGGCATCGGCGGTCTACTTCCCGGTGAGCCGGATCTCCCACGCGCGCGCCGCGGCTCCCGCCGCATACATGGAAGCCCCGATGCTGGCCGATCTGGTCAGGCAGGGGAAGCTGCCCCCGCTCCCCGAGCGGCTGCCCGCGGCGGACGACATCCTGGTGGTGAAGCCATTCGAGGAGATCGGTCAGTACGGCGGCACGTGGCGTCTGGTCTGGAAGGGGCCCGCCGATTTTCACGCCTACGGGCGCGAGAACTACGATCCGGTCCTCCGCTGGCCGCGGGATCCCCACGGGCCGATCCAGCCCGGGTTGGCCAAGCGATGGCAGTTCAGCGACGGAGGCAAGACCCTGACGCTGTTCTTCCGCAAGGGGTTGCGGTGGTCCGACGGGGCGCCGTGGACGGTGGACGACATCATCTTCTGGTGGGAGGACATCGAGACCAACAAGGAATTGTCGGCGGCTCCCCACGTCGAGTGGGTCGTCAACGATACGCCGATGGCGCTGGAAAAGGTGGACGACTCGACCATCCGGCTCAAGTTTGCCGGGCCGAACGGCCTGGCGCTGCAGGAGCTGGCCTTTCACGGCAACCAGTGGCCGCTCAACTTCGAGCGCTTCGGCTTCTTCGCCCCCGCGCACTACCTCAGGCAGTTCCACCCGAAGCACAACAAGGACGTCAAGGACTACAAGCTCTTCAATGAGAAGGCCGACGACCTGAACCCCCAGCGCCCGGCGATGACGCCGTGGCCGGTGTCGGTGTACCGGCCCGGGGACGCGAAGCTGATCGCCACCCGGAACCCCTACTACTGGAAGGTGGATCCTGAGGGGCGCCAGCTGCCCTACATCGACCGCCTCGAGCTCACCCTGGTCGAGAACAACGAGGCGGTGGCGGCGCAGGCGCTGTCGTGCCAGGTCGACATGCAGTACCGCAACATGGACCTCAAGAAGTTCCCCCTGTTCGTGTCCAAGGCCAAGGAGTGCGATTACCGGGTGATCCGGTGGCTCTCCGCGTCGGGCAGCCAGCTCTTCTTCTGGCCGAACCAGAGTTACGGCGGCGATCCGGTGCTGCGGAAGATCTTCCAGGACAAGCACTTCCGGATCGCGCTCTCGGTCGCCGTCGACCGCGCCAAGATCAATTCGGTCGCCTACCTGGATCAGGGGCGGATCAACGCCCCAACGGTCGTCCCCGATTCCGCCTATTTCGTGCCCGCGGTCGCGCAGATGTACCAGGAGTACGATCCGAAGAAGGCCGCGGAGCATCTGGACGCGGCCGGCTTGAAGATGGGACCGGACGGCAAGACGCGCCTGCGGCCGGACGGCCGGCCGCTCGAGGTCACGATCGAGACGTGGCTGACGGGCGGCAGCGCCGACCTGGACGCCATCCAGCTGGTCGCCTCCGACTGGTCGGCGGTCGGGGTCAAGGCGGCCGTGAAGACGATGTCCCGCGATCTCTACTGGCCGCGGGCCACCGGCAACGCGGTGCAGATCGCGACCTGGAACGGCGATCGGGGGATCGCGCCGTTCGTGGATCCCATCTACATCTTTCCTTTCGACGAGCGGTCGTGGATGGCGCCGGCATTCGGCACCTACTACAAGACCAAAGGCCGGCAGGGCGAGAAACCGGTGGGGCCGCTGGCCGAGATGCAGGCCATGTTCGACCAGTTCAAGGCGACGGTCGACCGCGCGAGGCAGGTCGCCATCGGGAAGCGCCTCGTCCAGATGGCGGTGGAGGAATGCACGACGATCTGTACAGTCGGCCTGGTGCCGGTGCCGCTGATCGTGAAGAACAACTTCCGTAACGTCCCGGAACACTACACCCAGGACTGGATCATCATGTCGCCGGGCAACCTGGACACGGTCCAGTTCTTCTTCAAGAAGGCGTAGCGGCCGCGCCGGCAAGGGGGATCCCGCATGATCGCGTTCGTCGTCCGGCGGCTTCTGGCGATGATCCCCACGCTCGTGTTCGTGTCGATCGCCTGCTTCATCATCATCCAGCTGCCACCGGGCGACTTCATGACCTCCCTCCAGGCGCTGGCCGCGAGTTCGGGCTCCGGGGCGGATAAAGCGGCGATGGACAACCTGCGCCACCAGTACGGGCTGGATCAGCCCAAGGCCGTCCGGTACATCAAGTGGATCGCCGGATTTCCTCGGGGCGACTTCGGGTACTCGTTCGAGTGGAAGCGGCCGGTGCGGGAGTTGATCGCGGCCCGGCTCGGGCTGACCGTCCTGCTGTCGGTCCTCTCGCTCGCACTGATGTGGCTCGTCGCCGTGCCCGTCGGCATCTACTCTGCGGCCCACCAGTATTCGGGCACGGACAATTTTATTACGGCGCTGGCGTTTCTGGGGTTGTCGGTCCCCGACTTCCTCCTCGGCCTGATCTACCTCTTCATCGGGATCTTCGTCTTCGGGGCGTCGGTGACCGGGCTGTTCTCGCCCGGGCTGGCCGACGTCCCCTGGTCGGCGGCGAAGGTCCTCGACCTCTCGAGCCATCTGTTCTGGCCGGCGCTCATCCTGGGCCTCGGGGGCATGACCCAATTGATCCGAATTTTAAGAGGAAGCATGCTCGAGGTGATCGGGCAGCCGTTCGTGCGGACCGCGCGGGCCAAGGGCCTCGGCGAGCGGGTCGTGATCCGCAGGCATGCCGTGAAGGTGGCCATCAACCCCCTCGTCAGCGTGATGGGGATGCAGCTGCCCCAGCTGATCTCCGGCGCGACGATCCTCGGCATCGTGCTCTCGCTCCCGACCACCGGGCCGATGTTCATCCGCGCGCTGACGAGCCAGGACATGTACTTGGCGGGGACGTTCCTCCTGTTCCTGGCGCTCATGCTGATGGTCGGCAATCTTCTTGCGGACGTGGCGCTGGCCTGGATCGATCCGAGGATCAGGTACCAGTGATGAGCGTCGCCAACGAGCCATCCTCCCCCGGGCCGGGCGCCGGAGCCGCGCTCGCCGGCGGGCTCGCGCCCACGGCGCCGCGCCGCCGTGACCTCAGAACATATGGGCTCACGCGGCGTCAGCTGGTCTGGAGGCGGTTCCTCCGGGGCCGGGCGGCCGTGGCCGGCGGGATCGTCGTCGCGGGATTCTACCTCACGGCGCTGGGCGCGAACTTCCTCGCGCCCTACGGGGTGGATCAGCGCTTCATCGAGTATCTCTACGTCCCACCCCAGGGGCTCCATCTCGACCGGCAGGCGGGGCCGTATGTCCACGGGCTGCGGAAACAGGTCGACTCGGCGACGCTGCTGACGACGTTCACCCTTGATCGGGCCCGGAAGATTCCCCTGCGCTTCTTTGTGCGCGGGGAGGCGTATCCGGTCCTGGGGGCGTTCACGTCCGATCTCCACCTCTTCGGGGCCGCCGAGCCGCGGATGGGGGTGTTCCTCCTGGGGACCGACCGCCAGGGCCGCGACATGCTGTCGCGCGTTCTCATCGGCAGCCAGATGTCGCTGACGATCGGCCTGGTGGGCGTCGTCCTCAGCCTGATCCTCGGCTCGGTCCTCGGCGTGGTCTCGGGCTACTATGGCGGCCGGATCGACGAGATCGTCCAGCGGCTGATCGAAGTGATCCGGTCCTTCCCGGCCATCCCGCTCTGGATGGCGCTCACCGCGGCGCTCCCGCAGCACTGGCCGCCCGAACGCGTGTACTTCGCGATCACGGTGATCCTCTCCGTCATCGGCTGGACCTGGCTGGCCCGCCAGCTGCGCGGCAAAGTGCTCGCGCTCCGGGAGGAAGAGTTCGTCACCGCCGCGCGGGTGATGGGGGCGAGCGATGCCCGGATCATCTTCAGGCACCTGCTCCCGCAGGTCTTCGGCCATATCGTCGTCATCGCGACGCTGGCGATGCCGGGGATGATCCTCGCCGAGACGGCGCTGTCGTTCCTCAATCTCGGGCTGCGCCCGCCGCTGACGAGCTGGGGGGTGCTCCTCCAGGAGGCCCAGAACCTCGAGAGCCTGCGCAACTACCCATGGCTCCTCCTGCCGGCCGCGTTCATCTCGGCCGTGGTGCTCGCCTTCAACTTCTTCGGAGACGGCCTGCGGGACGCCGCCGACCCGCACTACGCCCGCGCCTGATCCGACCGCCGCCCGTGCGCATCGCGGAGATCACGCTGACCGCCTTCCGGTACACCTCGCGCATCGTTCATGACGCCGAAGGCCACAGCCACCCGGGGCCGCCGCACGACGCGCTGCAGACCCTGACCACGGTCGCCACCGACGAAGGAGCGAAAGGCTATTGTTTCGGCGGGACCGAGCCGATGGTCGAGGCCGCGAGGGCCGTTCTCGCCGGCCAGGACCCGTGGGACCGCGAACGGATCTGGCAGACCCTCCGCCGGCACCAGCGCCTTCAGCCGCAGGCGCTTGCCGACCGCAACATCGCCGTGATCGACCAGGCGCTCTGGGATCTCGCCGGCCGCGCGACCGGCCTGCCCGTCAGCAGGCTCCTGGGCGGTTATCGGTCCACGGTCAGGGCGTACGGGAGCACGATGTGCGGGGACGATCTGCCGGGCGGGCTGAATGGTCCAGAAGCCTACGCGGACTTTGCGCAGGCCCTCACCGAGGAGGGCTACACCGCGATCAAGCTGCACACCTGGATGCCGCCTCTGGGCCCCGATCCGCGGCGCGACGTCGCCGCCTGCCGCGCCGTGAGGGACCGGGTCGGCCCGGGCGTGCGCCTGATGCTCGACTGCTATCACGACTACAGCCGGACCGAGGCGCTGTCAATCGGGCGGGCCCTCGAGGACCTGGACTTCTATTGGCTCGAGGAGCCCATGAACGAGCACAGCGTGAGCTCGTACGTGTGGCTGACCAGGGAGCTGGCGATTCCCATCGTCGGGCCGGAGACGGCCGAGGGCGGGATTCAGACACGGGCCGAATGGGTGCTGCGCGGGGCGTCGGACATCAGCCGGTACTCCGCGCAGCTGGGCGGGATTACCCCGCTGGTCAAGGCGGTCCATCTGTGCGAGGCCCACGGCGTGCCGCTGGAAGTCCACGGCGGCGGGGCCGCGAATCTCCAGGTGCTCGGGGCGATGGGGATCCCGGGAGAGTACTACGAGCGCGGTCTGCTGCATCCGCACCTCGACTACCGCGACGCGGCGCCCTGGCTGGCGACGCCGATCGATCCGATGGATCAGAGCGGCTGCGTCCGTATCTCCCAGCGGCCCGGGCTGGGGATGGACATCGACTGGGACTTTATCGAGCGCCACAGGGTGTGACTCTGGGCCTGCGGCGACTGCCAGGTCTTGGGGCGGCCCCCTACGCGGCGCTGATCGTGGCCGTGCTCGCCTGGGGTCTCTCGAATGTGGCGGCGAGATTTCTCCTCATCTATCTGCCACCGCTCGACGTGGTCACGCTGCGCTACAGCATCGCCGCGTGCCTTTTTGCCCCCATCCTGGTCCGCCTTCGACGCCTGCGGTGCCCCTGGTCCGATCTGGGCTGGATGGCGCTGATCGGGCTCTTTGGCGTGGGGGGATTCAACCTGCCGGTGACACTCGGCACCCAGTGGCTGCCCGCCGGCACCGTGGGCCTGCTCGTGGCGACGGAGCCCATCTCGATCGCCCTCATCGCCGTGATAGTGCTGCGTGAGCGCGTCACCTGGGCGCTCCCCGCGGGCATCACGCTGGCCGCGGCCGGAGTCACGAGCCTCGTCCGGGGGCATGCGCCGGGGGGCCTCGTCCCCGGCGGCGCGGGCGTGTTTGTGCGGGGAGCCGGGCTCGTGCTCCTGGGCGCGACGTCGTGGGCCGTCTATGCGGTTGCCGTGCGCCCGTTCACCGGGAAGTACGGACCCGTGACCAGCACGGGGCTGACGACGATGCTGGGCACGCTTCCGCTTCTCGCGGGGTGGAACACATCGCTTCTTGATCGGGCGGCGCATCTCGGCGTCGCGGTGTGGGGCAGCCTCGTATTCCTGGGCGGCGTGTGCACGGTGCTGTCTACGGTGTTCTGGAACTACGGGACCGCGAAGACCTCGGCGGCCCGCGCCGGGCCGTGGCTCTATCTGGTTCCGCTCACGAGCGTGCTGGGCGGTCACCTGGCGCTGGGCGAACAGATCTCCGCGAGCACGGTGGCCGGTGGGGCGATGATCGTGGCGGGCGTTGCGATCACGCAGTTCCAACCGCGCGGGAGCAGTTCTGGCGTGCGGCAGGGTGGCACGGCGCCTGGCGAGATTGACACTCCGCACCGTGAACTGGACAATGAGAGCGCCGGCCCCGGTCCCCTCTTTCCCCGCGCCGGACGGTGAGGCGTGTGTCCAGA
>DATHLI010000315.1:0-3973 GCA_035488355.1 bacterium
TGGGCCCGGAAATGGGCGAGTATGTTGTGGTGACGACAACCGAATCCGACGAAAACGGTCCGAAGAAGCCCGGCATCATCAACGGAGGGTTTTTCAAGAAAACCAAATCGACACAGTACCCTTCGGTGGTTATTGCGGTAGATGACATCAGGGCGCATATGAAGAAAGTTGCAGAGGCGGGCGGAAAGGTGATCGGCGGTCAAGTGCCCGGCGAACCAGACGAGATCCCCGGCGTGGGATTGTATGTAGCGTTTTTCGACACGGAAGGCAACCGGGTGAGTATGCTGCAGCCCGCCCCGAGAATGAGTGTTCGACCGGGCAGGTGATTTCGGTTGGCGACAAGATATAGAAGGCGATAGGTTTTGATGCAGGCGCCGTCCGCCGCGAGACCGGCGGCCGGCGCCCGATCTTGTGGGGCGGCGCGAGAGGAAAGGGGGACGGACGGTGAAGCGGGCTGTCAAGGTGACAGTGAACGGGAAGGCCTACGCGCACGAAGTCGAACCGCGGCTCCTGCTCGTGCATTACATCCGGGATATGCTGGGGCTGACCGGCACCCACGTCGGCTGCGACACCAGCAACTGCGGGGCGTGTACGATCCTCATCAACGGCCGGGCGATCAAGTCCTGCACGCTGCTGGCGGTACAGGCCGACGGCGCCTCGATCCAGACCGTCGAAGGCCTGGCGACGGACGGCAAGCTCCATCCGATCCAGGAAGGGTTTTGGGAGGAGCACGGGCTGCAGTGCGGCTTCTGCACGCCGGGCATGATGTTGACCGCCGTCGACCTGCTCCAGCGCAATCCCGATCCCACAGAAGAGCAGATCCGCATGGGCATCGAAGGCAATCTGTGCCGGTGCACCGGCTACCAGCACATCGTCAACTCCATCCAGCACGCGGCCCGCAAGATGCGGGGCGCAGCCGGGCGGGCCACGCCGAGGTGAGGGGAGGGGGAGCCGATGGCCGTCAGCAAGTTGTTCGGCGCGAAGATCAAGCGGCGTGAAGATCCCCGCCTGATCACGGGGCGGGCCACCTACACCGACGATCTGCAGATCACCGGGCTCGCGTACGCGGAGATCGTGCGGAGCCCGCATGCCCACGCCAGGATCAAGCGGATCGACGTCGAGGCGGCGCGGCGGCAGCCGGGAGTGGTGGCCGTCTTTACCGGCAAAGACCTGCAGGGGGTGATCAACCCGATCCCAACCGCGTGGCTCATCCCCAACGCCGACCTCAAGACCCCGCCCCATCCGGCGCTGGCCGTCGACACCGTCCGCTACGTGGGGGATGGGGTCGCCGTTGTGGTCGCGGAGGACCGGTACGCGGCGCGCGACGCCGCGGCACTGGTCCGGGTCGACTACGAGGTCCTGCCGGCGGTGGTCGACCAGCAGCAGGCGATGGGCGCGGGCGCTCCGCTGCTGCACGCCGACGTCCCCAACAACCTGGCCTTCAAGTGGGCCCTCGGCAACGGCGAGGCGACGGCCGCGGCGTTCAAGGAAGCCGCCCGCGACGGCGTCGTGATCGCGCAGCGCTTCCTCAATCAGCGGCTGATCCCCAACGCGATGGAGACGCGGTCGGTCGTCGCCCGGTACAACAGCGGCTCCGGCGACCTCACCGTATGGTACACGACGCAGAACCCCCACATCGCCCGGTTCCTGATGTCCGTGGTGACGGGGCTGCCCGAGCACAAGATCCGGATCGTGGCGCCCGAGGTGGGCGGGGGGTTCGGGAGCAAGATCCCGTTCTACGCCGACGAGGCCATCGTCGTGTTCTGCGCGCGGAAGACCGGGCGGCCGGTGAAATGGACCGAGGACCGCCGGGAGAACTACCTGACCACGATCCACGGGCGCGACCACATCACGGATTTCGAGGTGGCGGCGCGCCGCGACGGCACGATTACGGCCCTGCGCGGGAAGACCTGGGCCAACCTCGGCGCCTACCTCTCTACCGCAGGGCCGGGGATCCCGACGATCCTCCACGGCCTCATGCTGACGGGCTGCTATACGATTCCCAACCTCGACTACGTGGTCTACGGCGTGTTCACCAACACCACCCCCGTCGATGCGTATCGGGGGGCGGGGCGGCCGGAGGCGACGTACCTCATCGAGCGGATCGTCGACCTGGTGGCGGCGAAGCTCAACCTGGATCCCGCCGACGTTCGCCGCAAAAACTTCATCCCGCCCGACAAGTTTCCGTACACGTCCGCCGAGGGGCTGGCCTACGACAGCGGAAACTACGGTCCGGCCCTCGACAAAGCGCTCGCCGCCGTGGACTACCGGCGCCTCCGCGAGGAGCAGAAGCGCGGACCGCGGAACGGCAAGCATTTGGGCATCGGGCTCAGCACCTACGTGGAGATCTGCGGGCTGGGGCCGTCGTCCGTGGTGGGCTCGACCGGCTTCCAGGGCGGATTGTGGGAGAGCGCCGTGGTGCGGCTGCACCCGACCGCCAAAGCGACCGTCTTCACCGGGACGTCGCCGCACGGGCAGGGTGAGGAGACCACGTTCGCCCAGGTCGTGGCCGACGAACTGGGCCTTCCCATCGACGATATCGAGGTCGTGCACGGCGACACGGCCGCCGTGCCGATGGGGTGGGGAACCTACGGCAGCCGCACGACCGTGGTCGGCGGCGCCGCGATCGTCCTGGCCGCCCGCCGGGTGCGGGAGAAGGCCGCGAAAATCGCCGCGCACCTGCTCGAGGCCGCGGAGAAGGACATCGTGTTCGACCAGGGCCGGTTCTACGTCCGCGGCAGCCCTGATAAGGCCAAGACCATCCAGGAGGTCACGCTGCAGGCGTACCTGGCGTGGAACCTCCCGCCGGGGGTCGAGCCGGCGCTGGAGGCCTCCGCGTTCTACGATCCCACGAACTTCACGTTCCCCTTCGGCTCGCACGTCGCCGTCGTGGAGGTGGACGCCGAGACGGGACAGGTGGCGCTCAAGCGGTACGTCGCCGTCGACGACTGCGGCCGGGTCATCAACCCCCTGATCGTCGACGGTCAGGTGCACGGGGGGCTCGTTCAGGGCATCGCGCAGGCGCTGTACGAGGGCGCGGCGTATGATCCCGACGGGCAGCTGATCACCAGCACTATGGCGGATTACGCCGTGCCCAAGGCGCATATGTTTCCCACCTTCGAGACCGGACGGACGGAAACGCCGTCCCCCCACAATCCGCTCGGCGTCAAGGGCGTGGGTGAGACCGGCACGATCGCCAGCACGCCGGCCGTGGTCAACGCGGTGGTGGACGCCCTGCGGTCCTACGACATCACGCACCTGGATATGCCGCTGACACCGGAGCGAATCTGGAATGCCATTCACGGCCAGCGCCGGGAGGTGAAAGCACGATGATTCCTGCAGCCTTTGAGTACTTTTCTCCTCAGTCGGTCAAAGAGGCGATCGGCCTGCTGGAGAAGCACGGGGACGACGCCAAGATCCTCGCCGGCGGGCACAGCCTGCTGCCGATCATGAAGCTCCGGCTCGCGCAGCCCAAGGTCATCGTCGACATCGGCCGGATCAGCGGGTTGAGCGGGATCAAGGCCGACGGGCAGAAGGTCGCCATCGGCGCGCTCACCACCCACGATGCGATCGAGCGCGATGCCGTGCTCAAGGAGAAGTGTCCGCTGCTCGCCGAAACCGCCGCGGTCATCGGCGACATGCAGGTGCGGAACCGCGGGACGATCGGCGGCAGCGCGGCGCACGCCGACCCCGCCGCGGACTATCCGGCGGCCCTGCTGGCCCTGGGCGCGGAGATCGTGGCGATAGGCCCCAAGGGCACCCGGACGATCCCGGCGGGCGAGTTCTTCGTGGAGATGCTCACCACGGCCCTCCGGCCCACGGAAATCATCACCGAACTGCGCGTCCCGGTGCTGGCCCGCGGCACCGGCGCGGCCTACCAGAAGCACCCCCATCCGGCGAGCGGCTATGCGGTGGTCGGTGTCGCGGCGGTGGTCACCATGAGCGGCGGGAAGTGCCAGAGCGCGGCCATCGG
>DATHLI010000316.1:0-2590 GCA_035488355.1 bacterium
GGCGATCAGGCACGCCAGGGCGACCACCGCGAGGGTCATGCCGGCGAGCACGGCCTGGGTCGCCAGTCGGGAGACGGTGGCGAGCGCGGCGAGGGTCCCGCTCGTCAGGCCCTGCAGCGCCAGCCCCATCACCGGAAGCACCGGCAGGCCGCACCCCGCCACGCTGCACGGCGCGGTCGCCAGCCCGAGCGTGCTCAGGACCGCGCCCGCCGCCCCTCCGCGTCCACTACCCTGCCACGGGCGGCGTGCGAGCCGGGCGCGCCCGTACAGCCACAGCGCGAAGTAGGCGCCGAACACTCCCCCCATGTACAGCCACCGCAGCAGATCCTGGAGCCCCACGGAAAACCCCCATTCAGCCGCATCATACGGGCTGCTGGCGATAAACCAAAAGAGGGAGACATCGGAGACAAACTCAACCTTGCGCGCCAATGTCTGCGCGGGGGAGAGCAGCCATCCGGGCAGGTTCCGGAGCCAGGGGTTGAAGGAGAAATGATCCCACGGCTTCCGGAAGACCGAAAGCACGAGCAGCGGCAGGGAGAGATCGAGCACGATCACCGCGAGCGCGACGCCCAGGAAGATGCCCGGCCGGGCGCGGATCCCGCGCCAGATCACACCGGGCGCTCCCCCAAGACCGCGTGCCAGGCTCCTCATTGGCCCCATCCTGTCTTGACCCCGCTCCGCACCGCGTTTACCTTTGTTCCACTCCTCGCTTCGATGGGCTTATCCGCGGATCGTCCGCATGACGCCTTCGTGCCCGAACACCTCGGCCGGCGTGCCGTCGAAGATGATCTCTCCCCGGTCGATCACGTACAGACGGTCGGCCACCTTGGCGGCGCTCATCACATTGGATTCGGCAATCAGCATCGAGATTCCCATCGCCTGGATCTTCCGGACGGCATCGGCAAACCGGTTGACGACGGCGGGCGCGAGCCCCTCGAAGGCTTCATCGAGCAGCAGGACTGCGGGCCGCAGCATCATCGAGCGGGCGATCGCCACCATCTTTTTCTCGCCGCCGCTGAGGTGCAGGCCTTTCCGCCCGAGCAGCCGGCGCAGTTCCGGGAACAGGTCGTAGATCGCGCCGGCGGGATCGCGGGCCGCGGAGCCGTCGCCGGCGGCGCGGCGCCCTGGGGCGAGCCACTGGCCGATTCGCAGGTGCTCGGCGACCGTCAGGTCGGGGAAGATCCCGCAGTCGTCGGGGGCGTAGCCGATGCCCATCCGCGCGCGGAGGTGCGGCCCGAGCCCGGTGATCTCGCGTCCGCGGTAGACGACGGCGCCGGACCGCACCGGCAGCAGGCCCATGATGCTGTCCATCGTCGTGGTCTTGCCGGCGCCGTTGCGGCCGACCAGGCACACCGTCTCGCCGTTCCGAACGGACACCGACACCTTCCGCAGCACGTGCGCCGGGCCGCGGAAGGTGTTCACGTCCCGCATCGCCAGCACCGAGCCCGGCCCGGCCGCCTCAGTCATCCGCCGCGCTCCGGGTCGCGCCGGCCCAGCATGGCCGCGACGCGCGCATCGCGGATGATCTCCTGCGGCGTCCCCTCGGCGAGGACGCGGCCTTCGTGCATCATCACGATCCTGTCCGAGTACTTGAAGACGATATCCATGTCGTGTTCCACGATCACGGCGCTCAGCCCGCCCGATCGCACCACAGCCTCGACCCGGTCCATGATACCGCTCTTCTCCCGCGTGCCGACGCCGCTCGTCGGCTCGTCGAGCAGAATCAGCTTGGGCCGCAGCGCGTAGGCCACCGCCACGTCGAGCAGCTTGCGCTCCCCCTGGGCCAGCCCGCTCGCCGGGACGCTCCATTTGTCCGCGAGCCCGAACTCTCCAATGACACCCCGCGCCTCCTCTTCGGCGGCGCGGTCGCGTTCGGCGAGGCGCATCACCTGGTTGATCTTGTTGTCGCGGGAGAAGATCGCCAGCCGGACGTTGTCGAGCACCGTCAGGGCGTCGAACAGGTTCACGAGCTGAAAGCTCCGAGCGATCCCGGCCTTGATCCGGCCGTAGACCGGCAGCCGGGTCACGTCCTGACCGTCGAAGACGATCCGTCCCTCGTCCGGCGGCAGGAGCCCGGTGATCAGGTTCACGAGCGTGGTCTTGCCCGCGCCGTTCGAACCCACGAGCGAGATCAGACGCTGCGGCTCGATCGCAAAGTCGACGCCGTCGACCGCGCGGGTATCGCCAAATGACTTCCGGAGCCCCTGCGCGGCCAGCAGCGGCACCTCAGCCCTCCTTCCGCATCCGGCGGTGGAGGCGCGCCCAGGCGCCCATGATCCCGTCCGGCAGGACGAGCACCAGCACGACGAAGACCACCCCCAGGAGCAGCTGCCAGTACTCGGTCCGGCCGACCGCGTACGACTTCAGGTAGTTGAAGGCGACCGCGCCGACGATGGGTCCGGAGAAACTGTGGAACCCGCCCATCACGGTCATGACCACGAGCTCGCCAGAGAACGGCCAGTACAGCACGTCCGGCGTGGCGAGCCCGTTGAGCGGCGCCCACAGCACCCCGGCGATCCCGGTGAACATCCCCGAGAGGACGAACGCGAACCACCGGGCCCGGCGGACGCGGATGCCGATCGACTCCGCC
>DATHLI010000317.1:0-3906 GCA_035488355.1 bacterium
ATCGTCTTCAACAAGATCAAGAACTGCCTGCGGCTGTACGAGAAGACCGAAGAAATGGATGCGAAGAGCCGCGAGCTGCTCGACGTGCTGCAGAGCAGCGCCGTCGAGGAGCACGGCTACTGCCAGCACTGCGCGCGCGCGCTGTTCAAGGTGATCGGTAGGAGTTTCTAATGAAGATCCACCGAGGGCGGATCGCCCAGCACCAACACGATCAGCACCTGCGCGAGTACCTCAAGCAGAACCTCAACGAGCTGATCCAGCAGAAGGAACTGATCATCGACGGCAAGGTCAAGACCCAGATCGCCACGCTGGATCTGCCGACCCTGAAGTTCGCCGAAGAGACCCAGTTCCTCGCCCAAGGGGCGGGAAGCGGGGCCGGGGGCGCCGGCGCGGGCGGGCAGGGCGCCGGGGACGAGCGGATCCAGGCGCTGGGCGGGCTCCTGGGCGGCGACCACCACGGCAAGGAGCTCCGGGTCGAGCTGGACTTCGACGAGTTCGTCAAGCTCGCGCAGGAGGTGCTGCTGGAGGAGATGCGGCTCCCGAACTTTCACGAACCCGCCCGCTGGGGCGAGGTGGAGAGCCAGGACATCCCGGAACTGGACGATCTCGATCGGATCGGCCTCCGGGCGGACCTCAACCTCGAGGAGACGATGGTCCAGAGCCTGTTCCGGAACGCCAGGGAGCGCGGGGCCCTGGACTACGATGTCGATGTGCAGCAGGACGCCTGGTACTTCATCGAGGACCCGACGACATTCCAGAACAACCGGTCGGTGGAGGTGTACGTCCTCGACGTCTCCGGGTCGATGCGCGGGGAGTACCTGTCGTTGGTCCGCAAGACGATCTTCATCCTCTGGCACTATCTCGAGCGCCGCTATCCGACCAACCTCCGCCGGTACGTGGTGTTCCAGGACGTCGCCGAGGAGAAGACCCGCGACGAGTTCTTCTGCGTGGAGTCGAGCGGCGGAACCCACATCAGCACCGGGTTCGAGAAGGCGGTCGAGCTGCTCGAGGGCGCCGGGGAGTACGACAAGTTTCTCTTCATGTTCACCGACGGGGAGACGAGCTCGGGGGACTTCGATCTGGCCAAGAAGCGGTTCGAAGAGGCCCGAGGGGCGTTCGACCTGGTCATCTACGGGCATGTGAACCCGGGGGGCCGGGGGATCGGCGGCTTCAGCGAGTATGTGCAGGAGGCCGCCAAGACGGGCGAGGGCGCCACATTTGCCAACCTGATGGACCTGGAGACGATCCGGGCGGCGATGAAGGATTTCCTCGCGTTCTTCGACGCGCAGGCCGCCCGGCGCTACGCCGGCACCGCGCGGCGGTAGGCGGGGGACGGGACCATGATCGGCGAGTATCAGACGGTCATCCGCGAGCTGGAGGATCTGGCCCGCGACCGCGGGCTGGAATTCGATCCGGTCGTCTTTCAGATCACCGACAGCGACGAGATCGCCGAAGTCGCCAGCATGGGCCTCCCGAACCGGTTCATCCACTGGTATTGGGGCGGGACCTACAAGGAGCTGGTCCTCCAGCAGAGCAAGGAGGTCTTCAGCATCCTCGAGCTCGTCCTCAACACCGCGCCGTCGCACGCCTTCCTGCGCAGCGCCAACACCTATCTGCAGAACGTCCTGGTGATCGCCCACGTGCTCGGCCACGCGGATTTCTTTGCGAACAACCACTGGTACCGCAAGTCCAACAAGAACATGCTGAACCTCGCGGAGCAGCACGCCCGGATGATCCGGTCCTTCGAAGTCCGCTACGGCCGGGAGCGGGTGGAGAAGCTGCTCGATGCGCTGCTCACCGTGGCGACGTCGGTGAACGCGTTCGAGCGGAGCGGCCCGGAGCTCCGAAAACGGCTGATCTACTATCTCGAGGAGCGCGCCCCCCTGGAGGACTTCGAGCGGGTGCTGCTCGAGTCGATCCGGGAAGAGGCGGAATACTTCGACCTCATCCAGCGGACCCACATCATCAACGAGGGGTGGGCGACGTTTGTCGAGGCCGAGCTGCTCAACCGGCTCCTCACCGCCAAGGAATGGGCGACCATCTCGGTCCAGCTCTCCAACCGGCCCGCGCCCTACACCATCGGCTACACGTTCTTCGCCTCCCTGCGCGATCAGGCCGGGTTCGATCGGGTGCTGGAGATCCGCCGGTTCTACGAGGACGTGAGCCTGATCGACCTGGTCCTGACCGATGAGCTCGTGCGGCGCCTGGACATTTTCGTCTACGATCCCAAGGAGAAGCAGAAGAGCTACGACCTCCAGAAAGTCAAGGAGATGCTGATCGCGCAGAAGCTGTACAAGGGAGAGCCGCGGATCGAGGTCGATGCCGCCTCCCAGGGGCGGGATCTCCTGCTCGCGCACCTGGACGAGGACCGCAAGCTGGAGCCGAAGCGGGTCAACCTCTTCCTGCGCGCGGTCTACTCCTTGTGGCGCAACCCCGTCAAGCTCCGCGCCAACGGCAAAGTCTACACGTACGACCGTCGGGGGTTATCCTCGACCTAGCCAGTCCGTCCCGCTCCCCCAGGAGGCGCCGCGTAACGTCTGGAGGGGATGCGGTCCGCGCTCCGAAAGACTCCCCGCATGGAGGTCCTCGAGGTCAAGCACACGCTCGCCGGGGCGGTCCAGAGCTTTTCGTGCGAAGCCGCGATGATGAACGCGCCGCGCGCCGCGGTGCTGCTCTACACCATCTCCGCCCTCCGCCGCGTCGCTGGGCTGGACCTCCCCGCCGGAACAGTCACGGTCGCCTACTTCTGGGCCGATCGTCCCTACAACGTCTACCACTGGGTGTCCCCGGAGAGGGAGACCATCGCCTGGTACTTCAACCTGAGCGGCCCGGCCAGCATCGCCGGTGGGCGGGTGGAGTGGCAGGATCTCGAGGTCGACGTGCTGGTGACCCCCGACCTCCGCGCGCGTGTCCTGGACGAGGACCGGCTGCCGGCGGATCTTCCGGCGGAACGCCGCGAGGAAATCGCCGCGGCGGCTGACCGGGTGATGCGGGAGTACGCCGAGGTCGTGATGGTGGTGGAGGCGGCGTCGCGGGTGGCGATGGAACGGCCGCCGGGGCGCCGCTGATGCGCCTCCGCCACCGGGTCGCCGTGATCACGGGGTCGAGCCGGGGCATCGGCCGCGCGATCGCCCAGGCCCTCGCCCGCGAAGGCGCGGCGGTCGTGCTCAACGCCGCCCGGTCGATCGGAGAAGCCCAGGCCGCCGCCGATGCCATTGTGCGGGCCGGAGGGCGCGCGCTCGCCATTCAGGCCGACGTCGGTGATCCGGCCGATGCCCGCGCGCTGATCGGCCAGGCGGCGGAGACCCTGGGGCGGGTGGACATCCTGGTCAACAACGCCGGGTACGAGGACCGGGCGGGCATCTGGCAGATCGACGAAGCGCGGTGGGCCCGGATGCTTGCCGTGCACGTGACCGGCCCGTTCTTCGCCAGCCGGGCGGCCGGGGAGATCATGACCCGCCAGGGGCGGGGAATCATCATCAACATCGCCTCGATGCGCGGGATCGAGCCGGGCGAGGCCCCGCTCCACTACAGCGTCAGCAAAGCCGCGGTCCTGATGCTGACCCGGTGCCTGGCGCGGGATCTCGCCCCGCACATCCGGGTGAACGCCATTGCGCCGGGCTACACGGAGACGGATTCCCACGCCGACCGCACGATCGCCGAGCGCGAGCAGATCGCCCCGCGGATCCCCCTGGGGCGGTTCATCCAGCCGGAGGAGATCGGACGCGCGGCGGTCTTTCTCGCCTCCGACGACTCGGCCTATATCACAGGGCAGACGCTGATGGTGTCTGGCGGGGTGGTGACCGGGTAGCGCTAGGCGTCCTTCTGCTTGAAGTCCTGCGGCTTGACCTTTTCGAGGAACTTCTTGAACTCTTCCACCTCGTGTTCGTCGAACGCCTTCTTCAG
>DATHLI010000318.1:0-1670 GCA_035488355.1 bacterium
GATCGGCATAGGACTGCCCGGCAGAGAGCGCGAAAACGGCGGTTGCATCGTATGCCGTGTTGTTACAGGAAGCCGGTAGCGGTGTGCCGACACAGGGCTTCTGATCTATCGTCGCCACGGGCAGCAGCGTAGGATCGGGTCCTTGCGCCTGCGCCGGAACAAAGCCGCTCATCAGGACGAGACCCAGCGCGCCGAGGCCCATGATGAGCACCTTCCATCCACGGTTCAATGAGTTCATCGGAATGCGGTCACAGACCTTGTCCATGAGGCTCTCCTTTCTATGAGACCCACGGTGCGCCGCATCCCAAGAGTTTCAGCGATTCCTTGCCGTCCTCGCCGTCTCGGTAGAGATCGGACGCACCGGCGGTCTTACGCTTCCATCCATCGCCTAGTGTCGCGTCTGGGAAGTCATGTTAACGACCACGGCGGACCGCCTTCGTGACGATGGCGGCCGGGTCTTTGGTCCATACGAACGGGGTCGGATGACTGTTCCAGTCGGCGATGTAGGCCTCGATGTGGCGAATCAGGGCGCGGACCGTGTCGAACGAGCCACGCCGGACGGACTTGCGGGTGAGGATCCCGAACCAGGCTTCCACCATGTTGAGCCAGGACGCGCCCTTCGGGGTGAAGTGAAAATGGACCGCGGGATGCTCGTCAAGCCAGGCCCGCACCGCTGGCGTCGAATGCGTGGACGAGTTGTCGAGCACGACGTGCAGCTCGTGATCGCGGTAGCGGCGAGCCACGCGCTTCAGGAAGCTCAAGAAGTCAGCGCCGGTGTGCCGCGGCGTGCAATCCCCGATCACCCGGCCGCTCGAGATCTCCAACGCCGCGTACAGGCTCGTGAGGCCATGGCGCCGATAGTCGTGCGTCTGGCGCGCGGGCAACCCGGGCCGCAGGGGGAGCAGCGGTTGCGTCCGGCTCAACGCCTGGATCTGGGTTTTCTCATCCAGGCTCAGGACCACCGCGTTCGTCGGGGGGTTCAGGTACAGCCCCACGACGTCGTAGATCTTGTCCTCCGCGTCCGGATCAGTCGTGAACTTGAACGTCGAGACCCGATGGGGCTGGAGGGCGTGGGCGCGCCAGATCTGATGCACCGTGCCGTGGGATACGCCCGCCTTCCGGGCCAGGTCCCGGGTCGACCAATGCGTGAGGCCGGGCGCCGGCCGCTTAAGGGTCAGGGCCACAATCTGGGCGCGTTTCCGGGCGGTGATCGTCGGCGGACGGCCCGAGCGCGGGTGGTCGTGCAAGCCCGCCACGCCCTGCTCCGCGAAGCGCCGCCGCAACCAGCTGATTTGCACCACCGTATACCCCACCCGCTCCGCGATCTCCACGCCGGGCACGCCCTGCGCCATCAGCAAGACCGCCCGGGCGCGCCGGCTCAGTCCCCCCGGGGTCGACGGCGCCCGGTGCAGGTGCTCCAGGGTCTGCCGATCCCGCTCGCTCACCACGATCGGTCGAACGCGGTTGGCCATGGCTCTCCCTCCAGAGAATATCCATGGCTAAGTTAACATGACTTACTATACGGGACACTAGATCGCTCTCGAGCGTTTGGCGGAGACGTCTTGGGCTCGCCCGGCGAAGGGTTGGGGACGGACCACCAGTCGCCCAGTCTTGTCACGAGTCGGCGCAATCTGACACGGATCAAGGGCGATCCACGGCAACTCCTCAGT
>DATHLI010000319.1:0-11869 GCA_035488355.1 bacterium
CCGCCCGCCCGGGCTGAGCGCGTAGATCTCATAGGTCGCGGCCATCTGCCCCTCCTCGCTCGTGGGTGTCGGATCCCGGGTTCATACGACCCGGTGCGCCACCTCGCCTCTGGCGAGGTAGCGGGTGACGTTCTCGGCGCACAGGTTGAGCCCGTTCGCAAGCGCTTCAGGGGTGGTGCCCGCCGTGTGGGGCGTCAGCACGACGTGGGGGGCCTCCAGGAGCGGGCTGCCGGGGGAGACCGGTTCGGTTGCGAACACGTCGAGCCCGGCCCCGAGCAGCCTGCCCGAGCGCAGCGCCCCGGCCAGCGCGGCCTCGTCCACGAGATCGCCGCGCGCCGTGTTGATGAAGATCGAGCCGGGGCGCATCCGGGCGAACTGCGGCGCGCCCAGCAGTCCCCGCGTGTCGGGGCTGGACCGGAGGTGAAGGGAGACCACGTCCGACTGCTCCAGGAGCGCATCCAGGGTCGGGACGTAGGCGAACCCCGCCCGCCTGGCCTTGTCCGGGTCGGGGTGCAGCGTCCAGGCGATGACCCGCATGCCGACGGCGCGCCCCAGTTCGGCGAAGCGGGTGCCGATGACGCCGGTGCCGATGATCCCCAAGGTCTTCCCCAGGCACTGAAACAGCGGAACGCGGTCCCAGTTCGCCCGCTTGACATTGGCGTCCAGATCGGTGAGTTGGCGCGCCACGGCGAGGAGCAGGGCGAGGCAGTGCTCCGCGATCGCGTCGGTGGCGGTGTTGGGCGTGTTCGAGACGACGATTCCCAGCCGCCGGGCCGCGGTCAGGTCCACGTTGTCGGTGCCGGTGCCCCAGATGGCCAGGTGCCGGAGCGCGCCGCGCGCGGCCTCGAGCACGCGCGCAGGGAACTTGCAGTACCCGCGGATGTTCACCACCGTATGCGCGCCGTCGATCCGCCGGAGGAGATCGTCCTCGGAGGCCGGCGGGGAGGTATGCACGATGACCTCGGCGGCCGCGCGCATCCGCTCGAGCGCCGGCGTGCCGGACATCACCGGAGGGCTGTCGTCGGGCACCACGATCCGCACGGACTGAGAGTTCGCCGGCGCGGGCGGCCGGCCTCTTCGGGGAGGATTCGGATGCCCCCCGCGGAATGGGTCCCGGGGATCCTGGAGTACGTCTTCGCTTCAACCGTCATGGAGATCCAAAAAACGGCCGATACGGTCATCATCGGCGGGGGCATCGTCGGGTGCGCCGCCGCATACTATCTCGCCGCCCGGGGCGTTCGGGTGCTGCTCCTGGAACGCGGCGCGATCGCTTCGGAGGCCTCCGGGGCCAACCTGGGGGCGGTCGGGGCGTCGGCGGGGGTCCCCGGACTGACCCTGGCCCACACCAAGAAGAGCCTTGAACTGCTGGCGCGTGACGCGGTCGAACTGGGCCCCCCGGTGGAGTTCGTTCGCGCGGGGCTGCTCCTGCTGGCATGCGGCGAAGCCGAGCGGGCGGAGGTCCAGGAGTTTGCCGCGACCCGGCGGCAGGAAGGGATCGAGACCCATCTCTTGCCGGTGGATGAACTGCGGAATGTGGAGCCCGGGCTCGGGCCAGGCATGGTCGAGGGGGCGTACGTACCGGGCGACGGCCACATCAATCCATTCCTGCTGACCTACGCGTATGCGGCCGCCGCGCGGCGGCGGGGCGCGGAGATCCGGGAGGGGATCGAGGTGCTGCGGTGCGATGTCGCCGGTGGTCGGGTGACCGGGGTCATGACCCCGGCCGGCCGGGTCGACACGCGCCGGGTCATCATGGCCGCCGGGGCCTGGTCGAGCACGCTCCTCGCCCCCCTCGGCGTCGCGCTCCCCGTGCGTCCCGGCCGGGGCCAGATGCTGGTCACCGAACCGCTGCCGGCGCTCACCCCGCGCGTGCTTCGGACGTCCGCGATCAACCTCCGCCAGGATGCGCGCGGCCACGTGCTCATCGGGAGCAGTGTGGAATACGCGGGGTACAGCCGTGAGGTGACCCTGCCGATGCTCGCCCGGTTCGCCCAGCTGGCCGGCGAGGTGATGCCGGTCCTCAGGGACGCCAAGATCATCCGCACGTGGGCGGGCCTTCGTCCCATGACGCCCGATAGCCTGGCGATCATCGACACCGTTCCCGGCGCCGACGGGTTGATCCTGGCGACGGGGCACAGCCGAACCGGGCTCAGCTACGCGCCGGTCACGGCGTGGCTCCTCGAGCAGTTGATCACCGGGGGTGAGACGGCGCTGCCGCTCGAGCCGTTTCGCCTTGGGAGGTTTGCGGCGCCGGCGGCGGATCACCCCGTCTCGGGGCGGGCGTGAGCGGACAGAGGAGATGGCATGGTCGAGTGTGTCGTCATCGGGGCCGGCGTCATCGGGGCGTCGGCGGCCTACCGCCTTGCCCAGGCCGGGGTCTCGGTCACCGTGCTGGAGGCGGGTCGGGTCGGCGGGGGAACGTCCGGGGTGAGCTTCGCCTGGACGAACGCCAACAACAAGCCGCCGCGGGCCTACCACGACTTGAACGTCGCCGGGATGCGGGCGCACGCGGCGCTCCAGGACGAGTTTGGAGAGACGCCGTGGTGGCACGGTGGCGGAAGCGTCGAGTGGGCGATCGATGACGGGGCCCGGGCCGACCTGCGCGAGAGGGTCAAGCGCCTGCAGGCGTGGGACTACGGCGCCGAGTGGCTCACCTTGGGCCGGCTCGCGGAATTGGAGCCCGACATCGACCCGGCCGCGGTGGGGGACGGCCCCATTGCTTTCTATCCGGACGAAGGCTGGCTGGATCCTGTGACTTACTCACACGCCATGCTCGAGGCGGCCCAGAGGGCCGGTGCGAGGCTGCGCTGCGGGGCTCGGGTGACCCAGGTGCACGTCCAGGGAGGCAGAGTGACGGGCGTGAGCACGGCCGGCGGCGACTCGTTCGGCGCGGACGTCACGGTGAACTGCGCCGGCCGGTGGGCCGATGACGTGGCGCTCCTCGCGGGTGCGCGGATCCCGCTCGCTCCCAGGGTCGGCCTGCTCGCGCTCACCCCGCCGGTGGCCACGTGCCTGCGCCGGGTCGTCCGGGCCCCGCAGTGCCACATGCGCCCGGATGGGGCAGGCCGGTTGATGTTTCAGATGGATGATGCCGACGCGACGGTGAACGCCGAGACCGAGCCGGGTCCGGCCCTGCCGGCGGCGCAGGACCTGGTGCGGCGCGCCGCCCAGGTGCTCCCGGGGATCGCCGGGATGAGGCCGGAGGCCGCGCGCATCGCCACGAGACCCATTCCCGCCGACGGGTACTCCGCCGTGGGGCCGCTGCCGGGCGTCACCGGACTCTACGCGGTCGTCACGCACAGCGGGGTGACGCTCGCGGCCTTCCTCGGCCGCGCGGTGGCCGAGGAGATTGCCCGCGGCCGCATAATGCCGGAGCTCGAACCGTTCCGGCCCAGCCGCTTTGGGAATTAACAAGCCCGGCCGGCAGCGGCCGGCCGCGCCGCCGGGCGCCGCGGAAAAGAAGCCGGACCGGGCCGGCTCCGACGCCGAGCGGCGCAGGCTCGCCGAAGCGCGCGAGCAGGGCGTGCCCTGGTCTCTCTGGGGACCGTACCTGGCGGAGCGAGAGTGGGGAACCGTGCGTGAAGACTATTCGCCCGACGGAGCGGCCTGGGACTCCTTCCCGCACGACCACGCCCGCTCTCGAGCCTATCGATGGGGCGAGGATGGGCTGCTGGGGATCTGCGACGACCGCGGGCTGCTCTGCTTCGCGCTCGCCCTGTGGAACGAAGCCGATCCCATCCTGAAGGAGCGGCCATTCGGCCTGACCGGCGCCGAGGGGAACCACGGCGAGGATGTCAAGGAGTACTACTTCTTCCTGGACTGCACCCCGTCGCATTCGTACATGAAGGCGCTCTACAAGTACCCGCAGCGCGCCTTTCCCTACGCCGGCCTGGTGGCGGAGAACCGGCGCCGCGGGCGAAGCGAGCCCGAGTACGAGCTCATCGACACCGGGGTCTTCGCCGAGAACCGGTACTTCGATGTCGTCGTGGAGTACGCTAAATCCGGCCCCGAGGACATCCTGATCCGCATCACGGCGGCCAACCGCGGGCCCGCATCCGCGCCGCTGCACATCCTGCCGACGCTCTGGTTCAGGAACACCTGGGCCTGGGGCGACGACGACCGCCGGCCCGAGGTGCGCGCCGTCGAGGCCCCTTCAGGGCCCCGCAGCGATGGCGGGTTCCGTCTGGTGCGCGCCACCCATCACCGGCTTGGAGAGTATTGGCTGGCCTGCCGGGGCGCGCCCGAGCTGCTCTTCACCGAAAACGAGACCAACGCGCAGCGGCTGTGGAGCGTCGCGAACCGGACCCCGGTGGTCAAGGACGGGATTCACGACGCGATTGTGAGCGGCCGCCGCGAGGCCGCCGGCGCACGGGTGGGCACCAAGGCCGCGGTCCATTACGCGTTCCGTGTCGCGCCGGGGGCGGCGGAGCGCGTCGAACTGCGCCTCTCCCGCCGCCGGCAGGACCGGCCGTTCGCGGATGCTGAGGATATCTTCGCGACGCGGCAGGCTGAGGCGGATACGTTCTACCAGGGGTTCGGCCCGGCGGAGATGTCCGAGGATGCCCGGCGGGTGCAGCGGCAGGCGTTCGCCGGACTGCTCTGGAGCAAGCAGTTCTACCACTATAACATCGAGGCATGGCTGGACGGCGATCCGGCGGGGCCTCCGCCTCCCGAGTCCCGCCGACGCGGGCGCAACGCCGATTGGCGCCATCTGAACAACGCGGAGGTCATCTCGATGCCGGATACCTGGGAGTTTCCCTGGTATGCCGCCTGGGATCTCGCGTTTCACTGCATCCCGCTCGCGCTCGTCGATCCGGAGTTCGCGAAGCGCCAGCTGATCCTGCTGCTCCGCGAGTGGTACATGCACCCGAACGGCCAACTGCCGGCCTACGAGTGGGCCTTCGGGGATGTGAACCCTCCCGTGCATGCGTGGGCGGCCTGGCGGGTGTACAAGATCGCGCGCCGGATCACCGGGACGGCCGACCACCCCTTCCTGGAGCGCGTCTTCCACAAGCTCCTGCTCAATTTCACCTGGTGGGTGAACCGGAAGGACATCGAGGGGCGGAACGTCTTTCAGGGCGGGTTTCTCGGGCTCGACAACATCGGCGTCTTCGACCGCAGCCGGCCGCTTCCGACGAGCGGGCACCTCGATCAGGCGGACGGGACCGCCTGGATGGGAATGTACTGCCTCAACATGCTCGCCATCGCGCTCGAGCTGGCGCGCGTGAACCGCGCGTACGAAGACGTCGCCACCAAGTTTGTCGAGCACTTCCTGTACATCGCCGGCGCCCTCAACAACATCGGCGGCGGGGGGATCGCGATGTGGGATGATCAGGACGAGTTCTTCTACGATGTGCTGCACTCAGACGGGGAGCAGCGCCGGCTGCAGGTCCGCTCCGTCGTCGGCGCCATCCCGCTGCTTGCCGTCGAGACGATCGAGCCGGCGCTGCTGGAGGCGCTGCCGGACTTTCGGGGGCGGCTGGAATGGTTCCTCGCCCACCGGCCGCATCTGGCCGGCCTGGTGTCCCGCTGGGTCAAACCGGGGATGGGCGAGCGGCGGCTGTTCGCGCTCGCGCGCGGCCACCGCATGAAGCGCGTGCTTCGCCGCCTGCTCGATTCCGCCGAGTTCCTCAGCGATCACGGGATCCGATCCCTCAGCCGGTACCATGCCGATCACCCCTACTCCCTCCAGCTCGAGGAGGCGGCGCATATGGTCGCGTACGAGCCCGGCGAGTCGTCCACCGGGCTGTTCGGCGGCAACTCCAACTGGCGCGGGCCGGTGTGGTTCCCGATCAACTTCCTGATCATCGAAGCGCTGCAGCGGTTCCACCACTACTACGGGGACGACTTCCTCGTGGAGTGCCCGACGGGCTCGGGGACCACGCTGACGCTGTGGGAGATCAGCCAGGAGCTGTCCCGCCGGCTCACGCGCATCTTCCTGCGCGGCCCGGGCGGGCGCCGGCCGGTCTTCGGGGCGAACGACGTCTTTCAGTCCGATCCCCACTGGCGCGACTGCCTGCTCTTCCACGAGTACTTTCACGGCGACACGGGCGCGGGGCTCGGGGCGAGCCACCAGACCGGGTGGACGGCGCTCGTGGCGAAGCTGCTGGAGCAGACCGGAGGCAGGTGAGGCAGTTGCGCATCGGCCGGAGGGCCCGGCGCCGGCTGGGATACTGGCGATGAAACTCTACCTGTGCCAGCACGCGGAGGCCAAGTGGGAAGAGGTCGATCCCAGCCGGTCCCTGACCGAGCGGGGGTACGATGACGCTCGGAGGGTGGCCGCTCACACGGCCGGCCGCGCGCGGGTTCGGGTCCGCTGAGGAGGGCACCTGGTCCCTCCAGTGGGCGCTCACGCCGGCGGTGGTGTGACGCTCGGTGCCGCCGCGCTCTCTAACCACGTCGATCAAAGGTAATGGATGACGCTTTGATGGTCCCGTCCGAACCGGCGACTCCCCGGACGGACACCCGCATGCCCGGCTTCAAATCGCCCGGCCGGACCGTGGTCAGACGGTGGATCTCCGCGGCAGTCGGCACGCTGATCATCCCTGTTCCCTGATCCAGCTTCATGTACAGTGTGCGCCCGTCGACCCGCTCAACGACCTGCGTGACGAGCGCGTTGGTCATGATGTTTCCGGTGTCCATCACCCACTGGCCCTTGCGCACCCGGTTCCAGAGTTGCGGGGAAAAGATATTGATCGAGATCGCGGTCAGCGATCCTTCCGCCCCCTTCTTCGCGGTGACCGCCAGCGCATCGCCCGGTTTGATGGCCCCCAGCGTCGCCGCGTCTCGTCTGAGGACGAGCGTGTCTGACTGGATCTTGACGACATTCCGGCGTCCGCCGGGGGACGCGATCGTGAGGCTGCTGCCGTTCACCGCAGCGATCGAGCCATCCACCGTCACCGGCCCGGCGGACGTGGCGCCCGCCGCCATCGGAACTGTGAGGACGACCGACACGGCAATCGCTGCGAGCAGATCGGTTGGCCTTGCGTTCCTGCGCATCAGATCCCTCTCCTTTCACCCGCTTCTGTTGGTCACCAAGGCAAGAGCGCCAGCATCCATTTGGTACTCTCCCACTGTCACAATTCTGTGAAGATGCGCCCGGGGTCCGCCTCCGAAGCCGGTCCTTAACAATCAACCGGCTCCTCGCAATGACGGGCCCATCGCTCGGTCAGTCCTTCATGCCCGTGAGCGCCACCCCTTGGATGATCTGGCGCTGCGCGAGGAAAAATACGATGATCAGCGGCAGCGCGCTGGCCGTGGCCCCGGCCATGACGATCCCGTACTCCACCCGGTATGACCCGAGCAGCCGGGCGAGCGCGACCGGCAGGGTCATCATGTCGTTGCTCGAGATCGCGATCAGCGGCCAGGTGAAATCGTTCCAGCTGCGCAGAAAGGTGAATATCCCGAGCGCCGCAAGCGCAGGTTTGACCAGCGGCAGAGCGACCCGCCGGAAGATCGTAAACGGCCCGGCCCCGTCGATCCTGGCCGCGTCGTGAAGGTCGCCGGGGAGCGCAAGGAAGAACTGGCGCATCAGGAACACGCCGAAGGCCCGCGAGAGCCCGGGGAGGATCAACGCCTGATAGCTGTTCAGCCATCCCGCATCCGCGAACATGAGGTAGAGGGGAACAAGCGTGATCTGGGCAGGGACCATGAGGCTCGCCACGATGACGCCGAAGACGAGCGCCCGCCCCCGGAACCGCAGCCGCGCCAGCGCATAGCCTGCGGCGGCATCGATGGCCAGGATCAGCAGGGTCTCGGCGACGGCCACGAACGCGCTGTTGAAGAACGCCCGCCCGACATTCGCCGTTCGGGTGGTCGTCAACGCGATCCCGAAGTTCTCGGTCGTGGCGTGGACCGGCATCCACCGGATCGGCAGGCGGATGATCTCCGGCTCGGGCTTGAGCCCGGTCAACGCGATCCAGGCCAGCGGGAGAAGCCAAAGCGCGGCCAGCGCCAGCAGCGGGACGAACGCGACGGCGGCCAGCATCGGAGCCTTCACCCTCCGCGCGCGCGCCCGAGGGACCTGACCGGCCAAGACGGCCACGCAAGCCTCCTAGTATTCGGTGTGGCCCGACAAGAACTTGAACTGGGCGAGGCTGACGATCAGGATGATCACAAAGAGGATCCAGGCCGCCGCCGACCCCTCGGCCATGCGCTGCTGGACGAACGCGGTTTCGTAGACATGTTGGATGACGGTGCGCGTGCTGTCGCCGGGCCCGCCGCCGGTCATCACATACACCTGGCCGAAGATCTGGAACGATGCGATGACCTGGATGACGGCGACGAACAGCATCGTCGGCCGCAGCAGCGGCAGCGTGATCGCCCAAAACTGGCGCCAGCCATCGGCCCCATCCATCCGCGCGGCTTCATAGAGATGCAGGGGAATGCCCTGGAGGCCGGCCAGGAACAGGACCATGTTGTAGCCGGAGGTCCACCACACCGTCGCCAGGACGACCGCTGCCATGGCCAGGCCGGCATTCGCCACCCACGCGGGCGGGTGGACCCCCCACTGCTTGAGGTAGAAGTACACCGGTCCGAAATTGGCGTCCAGCAGCCACCACCAGCAGATGCTGACCACGGACACCGAGAGCGTGAACGGGAGAAAGAAGGCCCCACGGAGGAAGTCCCGCAGCGGCATCCCGCGGTTCAATGCCACGGCCAGCAGGAGCGGCAGCGCGATGAGCACGGGCGTGCTCTCCAGCACGAAGATGACGGTGTTCTTCGCGCTGGTCTGGAACTGTGGATCGGTGAGGACATAGGAAAAATTCTCCCAGCCGATCCAGTGGACGCGCACCGCCCCGAGACGATAATCGGTAAAGCTGAGATACAGCCCGTAGACCGACGGCGCCACCATGAAGACGAAAAAGGCCACCACGTAGGGGGCCAGCATGAGGCAGGCGGTCCACGCGTCCCGTCTCCGCTCACCCGACAGCGCCGGGCGTGCCGCGGAGGCCCGGGACGCAGGACTGGCCGATCGGCCGGCGATGCTCGGCGCCCTCACCTCACACCGCCTTTCCTGTGTCAGGGATGCATAGACTCGTTACAGCCGAGCCCGTTTGATCTCCGCGTTCACCGCCTCCAATGCGTCCTTCGCGGTCGCGGTGCCCAGGAAGATCTTCTCGAGCGCCACGGGCAGGGTGCTCTCTTCTACCAGGATCTTGGGGACCGCCGGCATGAACCGCCAGAACGAGGTGTCGTCGACCAGAATCGCCTGCTTCCTGGCCTGGAACCCCGGGGTCTTGGCGAGGGCCGTCCGCGCGGGGATGTGCCCTCCCTGGGTCCAGGCGAGGCTGTGATCGCTGATCCATTTGATGAACCCGATCGCCGCCTGGCGCTTCGCCTCGTCCGGGCGCCGCTGGGCCGGCAGGTAGAACTGGTGGGAACCCGCCCACACCACCCTTTTCTTGAACAGCACCGGCACGCGCGCGACCGTAAAGTCCATCTTCGCCGCGACGAACGCCGGGATGTTCCAATCGCCGTGCATCACCATGCCGAACTTGCCGGTGCGAAACGCATCGGCGGTGCTGGTGATGCCCTCGGCCGTGTAGTGGTATTTCTTGTTCAAATCCTGGGGGAACTGCGCCACTTCAGCAGCCTCGGGGGTGTCGAGTGTGGGCTCTCCGCCGGCATTGAAGAGGTCCCCCCCGTTTTGCCAGAGGAACATCTGGAACGGCCAGGCGACCCCGCGCTGCAACCACCCCACCCCAAACTGGTCGCCCCTGGTGAGGGCCTTGGCGGTCGCGAGGTACTCCTCCATCGTCCGGGGGACCCTGGGTTTCCCAGCGTCCCACAACCCCGCCGCCTTGAACATAGGGTTGTTGATGTACAGGCACATGCAGTGGATGTCCAGCGGCACGGAGTAACGCCGGCCCCTGTAGGTCCCACCCTCCCAGGCCTTGGGGTTGAAGTCCTTCTGCTGCAGATCCAGGACGGTGAGGTCCGCGTCGGTGAACTCGGTGAGGGCGCCGACCTCCACGTAGCGGGGCACCTCGTAGGTGTGCATGATCGCCACGTCCGGTCCCTGGCCGGCGGGAACCGCAGTCAGCATCTTCGTGTGGAAATCGGTCCATATCATTTGCTGCTGCTCGATCTTGACGTTCTTGTGCTCGGACATAAAGTCGTTCACGAGCCCTTCCATGACCCGACCGTCCGGTCCGGTCAGCCCGTTCCAGAACGCCAGGGTCAGGGTCGCGCCCCCCGCTGCAACGCTTCGCTCCGTCCGCCACAGGCCCCCGGCCACGGCCGCGGTGGACGCCCCGGAAATTTGTAAAAACCGGCGCCGCGTCACCTCTCGTCGCTTGCCCGCCATCTCCATCCCCCCCCTTGTCCGTCCCCCTCGGGCCCCCGCTTCCTGTCGGCTCACCCGATAGGCAACCTCAACACCGTCACCGAGTGCGCCGGAAAGGCATAGTCGACCAGATCTCCGCGCCCTTCGGCCCGCGGTTCTCGGACGTCGACCGCCTTCGGATGCTCGAACGAGTTCGTGGCCTCGGGATCCTTTCCATTGACTTCGTAGGCGAGCGCCGTGGACCCGATCGTCCCGTCCAGCACCCGGATCGTCGTCGAGATGGCGCGGTTGGGGTCGCGGTTCACCACGGCCAGGCTGATCTCGCGTCCTTCGACGTCGCAGGTGGCCACGGCATCCAGCAGCGCAAACGGTCCCAGGTCCGCGACCCGAAACGGACGTTCCGAGACATCCTCTTCCTCGGGGTCCAGCGTGTACGTCTCGCACTCGACACGGACGTCCAGCGCGATCTCGCGGGTGTGCTCGGCGTAGAGGCGGATGGGATGATAGATCGGCTGCAGGAACAACCCCTGGGGGCTCGTCATGATCGGCGCAATCACGTTGACCATCTGCGCCAGGTTGGCCATGCGCACGCTTCTGCAGTGCCGGATGAAAATGTTGAGGAAGGTCGCCACGGCCAGCGCGTCGGCAAGGCTGTAGCGTTCCTCCAGGCCGGACCGGCGGGCCTGGGGGCTGCGCTCCCTGTACCACACGTTCCACTCGTCGTAGGCGATGTGGATCGGATGGTCGATGCGCTTCTCGTAGCGGACGCGCTCGATCATCGCTTCGCAGATGCGGAGCGCGCGGTCGGCCTGGTGCGGGTGAAACACGTTCGTGTAATAGTGGTGGCTGCCCGTGTAGATATGAATCGAGTGATAGTCGACGAGGTCGGCGAGCCCCTCCAGCACGGTCCGGTCCCACTCGTTCCAGCCCTGCTGGCCGCAGCTGATCAGTTGAATGTTGGGGTCGGTCGACTTCATCACCGCCGCGAATTGGCGCGCCTTCTTGACGTAGTCCTCGGCGGCGAGGTGCCCGATCTGCCACTTCCCGTACATTTCGTTGCCCAGTCCCCAATACTTGACCCCGTACGGCTCCTCGTGTCCGTGGTTCCGTCGAAGGTTGGCCCAATGCGTGTTGCCGGTGCCGTTGCAGTACTCCACCCAGGCCTGCGCCTCGTCCATCGTCCCCGAGCCCATGTTGACGACGATGAACGGCTCGGTGCCGAGCGCGCGGCAGTACTCGATGAACTCGTCGGTGCCGAACCGGTTCGACTCCTCGGCATGCCAGGCGAGCTCGGCCCGCCGGGGCCGGCGCTCCGCCGGCCCCACGCCGTCCAGCCAATGGTACCCGCTGACGAAGTTCCCTCCCGGCCAGCGCAGCACCGGCATCCGAAGTGGACGGAGGGCCTCGAGCACGTCCCGGCGGAAGCCGCGGCCATCGCTGAGGGGGGAGCTCTCCTCGAAGATCCCCCCGTAGATGCACCGTCCCAGGTGCTCGATGAAGCCGCCGAAGATCGCGCGGTCGACGGTCCCTGTCCTCTGGTGGGTGTCCAGCGTGATCCTGGCCACGAGCGCCTCCGATCCG
>DATHLI010000320.1:0-23253 GCA_035488355.1 bacterium
CTCGATCGTCCGCTCCACCAGGGTCACGCAGGTGCGCCCACATCCCGGATAGGTCTGATCGAAGGGGCAGCGGAAGCAGTAGGGCGGGTGCACGTGGATGAATCCGACCCCCAGCGGCTCGTAGACCGATTTGCGGTCCCGGCCGCCGCCGGCCGACAGCGCTCCCATCGTGCCGCCGTGGTACGAGCCGTAGCGACTGATGATCTTATACTTCCGCGGATGCCCGGTCTGCTGGTGGTACTGGCGGGCCAGCTTCATGGCGGACTCTGTGGCCTCGGAGCCGCCGCTGAGCAGCTTGACCGCCCCCACCCCCTCGGGCGCCAGACGCAGGAGCAGCTCGGTCAGCTCCAGCGCCGGCGGGGTGGTGCCGTGCAGCGGCGGGGCGAACGCGAGCTGCCGGGCCTGCGCCGCCATCGCCTCGATCACCGGCATGTTGCCGTGGCCGAGGCTGCACACGAACACGCCGGACAGGCCGTCGATGTACCGGCGCCCGGCGGTGTCCGTGAGCCGGATCCCCTCGCCGCCGACAAAGACCAGCGGATCCTTCGCAAATTCCCGCATCTGCATGAAGTCGAGAAAGAGGCGGGGGATCGTCTGCATGGCATCCATAGCTCATCTCCCTCCCTAGCGATCCACCCGGTACCGCTGGAGGATCTCGTCGTTCACCTCCAGGCCGAGGCCCGGCGTCTGCGGGATCCGGGCAATGCCGTTCGCCACCTGCACATCGGTGCGGATGAGGTCGCGGCGGAGCGGCGACGGGGCGACCGTGTACTCGACGAACGGGATGTCGGCCAGGGTCGCGGCAAAATGCAGCGAGGCCGCCACCAGGATGCCCGACTTCCAGGCGTGCGGCACGCAGAGCGCGTGACTGGCGACGGCGAGATCGGCAATCCGCCGGCACTGCGTGAATCCCCCGGCGCGGGCCAGGTCCGGCTGGATCACGTCCACGTGCCCGTCTTCCAGCAGGGCGCGGAAGGCCCCCGCGAGCGTCTCCTGCTCCCCCGTCGCGATCCGCATCCCGCGCGCCGCGGACGTCAGGCGCGCCCACCCGGGCAGGTCGTCGCTGGCCAGCGCCTCTTCCAGCCAGAACGGCCGGTACTCCTGAAAGGCGTCGACCCGGCGGATCGCCTCCCGGGCCGTCCACGGCGCTCCGGCATCGACGAGGAGCGCGGCATCGCCGATCGCCTCCCGGGCCGTCCGCACCAGGGCGACGTCCGTCGCCAGATCCGGCCCCATCGGCCCCCAGCCGAATTTGACCGCCCGGTAGCCTTCGGCGACGTGGCGCTGGGCGCGCTCGCGCATCAGGCCGAGGTCCTTCTCGAAGAGCATGCTGGCGTACAGCGAGATGGAGTCGCGCCGGGCGCCGCCGAGCAGCGTATGCACCGGGAGGCCGAGCGCCTTGCCTTTGATGTCCCAGAGCGCGATGTCGACCGCGCTGATCGCCTCGATCGTCACGCCGCCCCGGCCCATCCACAGCGTGCCCTCGTACATCTTGTCCCAGAGCCGCTCGGTGTGCAGGGGGTTCTCCCCGATGAGCATGCCGGCCAGCCCCTGGGACCGTGCCCACGACACCGGCGCGTCGACGAGCGCTTTGACGACCTCGGGAGAGGCATCGGCCTCCCCGAGGCCGGTGATCCCGGCGTCCGTGTGCACGCGGACGATCACGTCATCCTGGATACCGTCCGCCCTCGTCCCATCCAGGTCGGGAATGCGCAGAGGGATCGCTTCCACTTTCGTAATCTTCATGCCGGCTCCTTGGGCGTGGTGGGCGGGGGGGCGGCCGCCCTGGGTCGGGGGGCCGCCCGCCTCTGCATGGTGTCTACTTGACAGGCCAGTACCACATGTTCCGGAGACTGAGGCCGCCCTCTTCCAGGATCTTCGGGATCCCATCCCGCTTCCCCCGCAGTTCGTCGATGGCGCGGGAGATGGCGTTGTTGAGGTCGATGTCGTCCTTGCGGATCCCGTACCGGGCGTACCCATACTCCTCGAGCGCGGGAGCGTAGCCGGTGGCCAGCTCCATCGGCACGCCGGGGTGGTTCTTGATGAACAGGCCGACCTTGATGTCGTCTTCCATGGCGACGTCCATGCGCCCCGCGACCAGGTCGGCGAACTCCGCCTCGTTGGTCGAGTAGAGTTTGAGCTCCTTCAGGTCCTTGCGCCGCCCGAGGAGGTCGTGGTTGAAACTGCCGCGGACCGTCCCCACGACCTTGCCCGCCAGGTCGGCGGCCGTGTGGATGTTCTTGGGGTTCCCCTTGGGCACCGCGAGCGATGAGCCGTACCAGTACGCCGGGCTGGTGAAGTCGATGACCGCAAGCCGCTTCGGGTTCTCGTGGATGTTGTCGGCGGCGACGTCCCAGCGCTTCGCGATCAGCCCGGGGATCATGGCGTCGAACTGCACGATCTGCCAGGAGACCTTTTGGATCCCCAGCAGCTTGGTGATCATCCGGAAGATTCGGACGTCGAGCCCGTCCATCTCTTTGGTCTTCTCGTCCTGGTAGGTGAACGGGAAGTCGTTGGCGATGCCGATGACGATGCCCTCGCGGAGCACGCGCTTGAACGATCCGTCCCCGCCCGTGAAGGAGTTGATCCCCCCGATGCCTCCCACGCCGGCCAGGCCCGGAAGCGAAGTGGCCGCCAGGAACAGCGCGGCGAGAAGCACCCAGAGCATTCCCCGCGTCTTTGCCCGCATGCGCTCATCCTCCCTTCAGACTCCGATCGATCAGAACTGCCACGCCGTGCGCACCCGCGGCGCCTCACCCCCTCCCGTCTCCCTGCCCCCTCACCAATCGGCCACGGACCCGTCGTCGTAGAAGTACCGCATCAGGGGCTCCTGCGCCATGGGGTGCTTCGCCGCTTCGCGCTCGTTGATGTTGATGCCGAGCCCGGGCCGGAGCGGCGGCAGACATTCCCCATTTCTGCGCTCCAGCGGTTCGTCGACGATGTCATCGCGCCACGGCGCGTCCGCCCGCATCTGCTCCTGGATCAGGAAGTTGGGGGTGGAGAGGGCGAAGTGGAGACAGGCGGCCTGCGCCACCGGTCCCCCCGGGTTATGGGGGGCGATGGAGACGTAGTACGGCTCGGCCATGGCGGCGATCTTCTTGAGTTCGGACAGTCCGCCGCAGTGCCCAACATCGGGCTGGAGCACGGCACACGCCCGCTGCTCCAGCAGCGGGCGGAACTGGAACCGGGTGACCAGGCGCTCCCCCGTGGCCACGGGGCAGGGCTGCCGGCGCGCCACCTCCGCGATGGCTTCGACGTTCTCGGGCAGGCACGGCTCCTCGATAAACAAGGGCGAGTACGGGGCGACGGCCCGGCCGTACTGGATTCCCATCGCCGGAGTGGTGCGGCCGTGAAAGTCGAGCATGATGTCCACCTCGTCGCCGGCCTCTCGCCGCAGCGCCGCCATGAGCCGCTCGACGAGCTTCACCGGCTTGGGACCGTCGAGGTAGCCGGTACGGGGGACGCACACCGCCTTGATGGCTGTAAAGCCCTGCTCGATGGAGGTTCGGGCGTGCGCAGCGACCTCTTCGGCGGTGAACGATTCGTAGACCGCGGCGGTGCTGCCTCCGCCCAGGTGGTCGTACAGCCGCACCCGGTCGCGCACGGCCCCGCCGAGGAGCTGGTACACCGGCACTCCGCGCACCTTGCCGGCGATGTCCCACAACGCCTGGTCGACGCCGCTGGCGGCGCTCATCGCGACGATCCCGCCGCGGAAGAACCCCTGCCGGCTCGTCACCTGCCAGAGGTGCTCGATGCGGAGAGGATCCTCGCCGACGAGAAACGCCGCAAGATCCTGGAGGCACCCGGCCACGGCGCGGGTCTTCCACTCTGTCGTGCACTCCCCCCATCCCACGACGCCCGCGTCGGTCTCCACCTTGGCGAAGATCCAATTGCGCATGTTCGCGCCGACGATGACAGAAGTCACAGCGGTGATCTTCATCGGGCGGGGCTCGCCAACGATCCGTCCGGGTTGTCGCCCATCTCGGCGTTGCGCTCCAGAATCGACTGGAGGAACTGACGCGTGCGCTCGTTCCGGGGGGCGGAAAAGATCTGGTGCGGCGCACCCTCCTCGACGATCATCCCATCGGCCATGAAGATGACGCGGTCGCAGACGTCCTGCGCGAACCCCATCTCGTGGGTGACGACGATCATCGTCATGCCCTCCGCCGCCAGCTGCCGCATCACCCGCAGCACCTCGCCGATCAGCTCCGGGTCGAGCGCCGAGGTCACCTCGTCGAATAGCATCGCCTTCGGCTGCATGGCCAGCGCCCGCGCAATCGCCACCCGCTGCTGCTGGCCGCCGCTCAACTCGTGCGGGTAGGCGCCCACCTTCTCCGCCAGACCCACCTTCGCCATCAGCGCCAGCGCCCGCCGCCTGACCTCCTCTTTCGGCTCGCGGCGGACGTGGATGGGCGCCACCATGACGTTCTCCAAGGCCGTGAAGTGCGGGAACAGGTTGAACGATTGGAACACCATGCCCACCTGGGACCGCAGCGCCTCGATCCGGTGGTCGGAATCGATCACGGACTTCCCCTCCCGGGTGAACCGATAGACGGGCACGTCTTCGATGTAAATCGTCCCGCTGTCGATCCCCTCGAGGTGGTTGATGCAGCGCAGCAGCGTGGACTTGCCCGCGCCGGACGGCCCGATGATGCAGACGACTTCGCCCTTCCGGACCTCGAGCGAGACTCCTCGGAGCACCGGCAGGCGCCCGAACGATTTGTGCACGTGCTCCAGCCGAATCACTACACGGCCCCCTGGGGGGCGCCCCGCGTGGGTCCCCCAACCGGGGCCACCCGCCGCGGCCGGTAGCCGATCTTCATGCGGCGCTCCAGATACTGGACGCCGAGCGATCCCGGGTAGGAGATGGCGAGATAGAGGGCGCCGATGATGGTGAAGATGGCAAAATATTGGAAGTTCGTGGCCGCGATGATCTGTCCGGTGAACACCAGCTCCCTCACCGTGATGATGGACGCGAGCGCCGTATCCTTGAACAGGGAGATGAAATAGTTTCCGAGCGGCGGCACGATGATGCGGATCGCCTGCGGGAGGATGATCAGCCGCATCATCAGCGTGCGGGACATTCCCAGCGCCTGCGCCGCCTCGAGCTGGCCCTTCGCCACGGCCTGGATCCCGGCGCGGTAGACCTCCGACAGGTACGCGGCGTAGTTCACCGTGAGGCCGATCACGCCGGCGGTGAACGGCTCCAGTTTGATCCCGAACGCCGGAAGCACGAAGTAGATGTAGAAGAGCTGCAGGAGCGCGGGGGTGCCGCGGATCACCTCGATGTACACCGTCGACACCGTGCGGATCGCCCGAATGCGGGTCGTGCGCGCCAGCGCGACGACCAACCCAAGCACCAGGCTGAGCGCCATTACGCTGACGGTCAGCTCGACGCTGATCAGTGCCCCCCGCAGCAGGTCCGGCAGGTACTCTTTCGCGCCCTCAAAGTTGAAGAGCGTAAAGATCCCCCGCATGCTGTCCTCCTACCCGGCCGCCGGTGTCAGCACGGCCTTGATCAGATCGCCCGGATCGGTCACGAGCTGCCGGAACACCGCCGGACCCGCGTCGAGCGGATACCCGCGGGCCCATTCCACCGAGACGAGCCCCGCCCCCAGCAATTCCACGGCCCGGATGAAGTCGTCGTACGTGTACGCGTAGGAACCCCGGATCGCGATCTCACGGTTCACGATGTCGACCGCGGGGAGCGGGGTGATCTCCTCCCCCAGCCCGAGCAGGACGACCCGCCCTCCGCTGCGCGCGCTGGCCACGGCTGCCTGCCGCGTGGCTGAACTGCCGGCGGCCTCGATCGCCAGATCCACCCCTTCGCCGTCCGTCAGGGTCCTGATTCGACCGACCGTGTCCTCGGTTCGGGCGTCGATCGCCGCCGTCGCTCCCAGGCGGCGGGCGAGCGCCAGCCTGGCCGGCACGATGTCCACCGACACCAGCACCGCCGGCGCGAGCATGCGCGCCAGCTGGAGGGCCATCACCCCCTGGGTGCCGGCGCCGAAGATGGCGATCCGGCGCACCAGGCCGTCGGCGCTTCGGTTGAAGATGTGGACGGCGTTGGCCAGCGGCTCCGCGAAGCTGGCCGTCACTACCGGCATCCCGGGCGGCACCGGCACCACCGACGCCCGGGGCGCCGTCACGAAGTCCGCGTATCCCCCGGGGCGGTCGATCCCGATCACCTGTCGCGCCGCGCACAGGGAGGTGTCCCCCCGCCGGCACGCCGCGCACTGCCCGCAGGTGATGAACGGGTAGACGGTCACCGCGGTCCCGGGGTCGATGTCGCGGACCGCCTCCCCCACGGACTCCACGGTCCCGGCGATCTCGTGCCCCATCACGAGCGGCGGGACCCGCTTCCGGCTCTTCCCCAGGTATCCATGGAGGTCCGACCCGCAGACGCCCGACGCGCCCACCTTGATGACCACCTCGCCGGGGCGCGCCCGGGGGACCGCGGCTTCCTGCAGCTCCATCCGGTGAGGTCCAAGGTACACGAGGCTCCGCATCTGTGCCTACCCTCCGAGTTGATCGATGACGCCGTCCAGGATGCGCCGGCGCAAATCGCCGAGCGGCGCGAGCGGGGGCCGGATCTCGTCGGAGGCGATCACGCCCCGCCGCCGCAGGGCGTACTTGATCACGGCCGGATACTCGTCCGTGCCGATCATCACCTCGTTGATGAATGGGACGAGCGGCGCGAACAGGCGCGTGGACGCCGCCACCTCCCCGCCCCGCGTCACGTCGAACCAGGCCCGGCACCGGCCGGGAAGCACTTGGGGGACGGCAGTGATCGCGCCTTCGCACCCCCGCAGCACCTGCTGCTGCATCACCTCGTCCGACCCGGAGAGCAGGATCAGGCTGCCCTCGGCTTTTGCGGCGTCCACCTTGCCCAGGGTCGTATCCGTGATCTTCACGTGGCGGATGTTGGGACGGAGCGCTGCCAGGCGGGCATAATCCGCCACGGTGAGCACCGTCTTGGTCGCGTAGGGATTGTCGTAGATGATGACCTCGCGGTCGGTGAACCCCGAGACCTGGCGAAAGAACGCCGCGATCGTCTCGCCGGTGTGCCTGAAGTAGAAGGGCAGCGGCACGAGGTAGCCCGCCGCGCCGTGCTCGTCGCCGAACCGCACGAGGTCCCGGAGGCTGTCGAGGCTGGTCTCCGCGACCCCGACGATGAGGTGCAGCCGGCCCCGCACCGCCCGACCGAAGTGCTCGATGGTTTGGGTGCGCTCGGCGAGGGTCATGCTGGGACCTTCTCCGGTGCTCCCGGCAACGACGACACCCTGGAGGTGGGGTGCGCACGACTCCACGAGCCGCTCGATGCTCTCCGGATCCACCCGCCCATCGCGGAACGGCGTGATGACCGGTGGGAACAGGCCGCGAAACTCCATCGTCCCCTCCTCAGCGCGGGGCCGCGGGGATGAGGCGGCGGGGCGAGGGCGCTATGAATGACGTTTAGGACGCTCCCCACCTTACCCCGCGGGGAGCCCGTTTCCCTTCCCCCCGATTGATCGAGCGCAACGGATCGGGCTTTCACCCGCAGGGGCCGTCAGAGTCTATGCGGCGATCTTCCGGGGCACTCAATGAGTGCCAAGACGCGGCGGCTTCAACGGCGCCGCGAGGTGCTGCCGCATGGCAGTCAAATCGGTGGAGGTCCTGCTGGTCGAAGACAACCCTGGGCACGCGGAGATCACCGTCCGCGCGCTCAGGCGAGCGAATATTTCCAACATCGAGGTCGCCAAAGACGGGGCCGAAGCCGTTGAGTTTCTCCATTCCGACAACCACGGGACTCCGAAGATCATCCTATTGGATCTGGATCTCCCCAAAATCGATGGCCTCGAAGTGCTGCGCCGCATCAAGGAAGACCCGACCACGCAGCAGATCCCGGTGATCGTCCTGACCGCTTCGCGCGATAATCAAAAACTCCAGACGTGCTTCGACCTAGGGGTCAGCGGCTACATCGTCAAGCCCGTCGATCTCCAGCAGTTCGTCGACGCGATCCGCCTGCTGGACCTCCACTGGATCCTGAAGGGTCACGCCCCAAGCTGAGCCGGCTCCCGGCGTGTCGCTCCTCGTCTCGATCGGCCGTTTATCGGTCCCCGAGCAGCCCGAGCGCCCGCGCCACCCGCTCGGGCGTGACCGGCAGCTCCGTGATCCGCACGCCGACCGCGTCTTCGACGGCATTGACGACCGCCGCGGCCGGGGGGCCGATCGGCGGCTCGCCGATCCCCCGAGCGCCGAACGGGCCTTTCCCTTCACCCGATTCGATGATGATCGGTTCGACGTCCGGAACGTCGAGCGACGTCGGGATGAGGTAGGTGGCAAACAGCGTCGACAAATTGACGCCGTGATCGAGCACCACCTCCTCCATCAGGCCGTACCCTAACCCCATCACCGCGCCGCCCTGGATCTGTCCTTCGACGCTCTGCGGGTTGATGGCCCGCCCCACGTCATGGCAGGCCACGTGCCGCAGCACCGCGACGGCGCCGGTCTCCGTATCCACCTCGACCTCCACGGCGTGCGCGCCGAAGGTGAAATCGGGAAAAACCCGGCCCCCGCCCCGCTCGAGGTCGACCGGATCGCCGGCCGGGGCATGGTAGACGGCCAGGTGGCTTCGCGAGACCCCGAGGCGCGCGCACTCTCGCAGAATCTTGGGCAGACTCACGCGGCGGCCATCGTGGGTGACGGCGTCACCCGCGTCCAGCGCAAGGGCGGGCGCCTGCGTCTCGAGCATCTGGGCGGCGACGTCGACGATCTGCCGGCGCAGACCTTCGCAGGCCCGGAGCACGGCGTTGCCGGACATGTAGAGCTGGCGGGTCGCCGTCGTCGTCCCGGCGAGGGGCGTCAGCGCGCTGTCGGCGATATGGATCGAGACCCGGCCGGGATCCAGCCCCAGCACCTCCGCGGCGATCTGGCAGAGGGATGCGGCCTGGCCCCCGCCCACGTCGGGCGTCCCGGTGCGCACGACCAGGCTCCCGTCCATCTCGAACCCGACCCAGGCGCTCGCCCAATCGTGAAGCCAGACGATCCGGCCGTACGGCTGGATGTTGCAGGCGAGCCCCCGCCCGACGCGATGCGCGGGCGTGCTGGGCGCGCGGGGCGGACCGAGCGCCTCCCAGGCGCGGCGGGCGGCCTCGATCACGGCCACGTGGGTGTCCAGCGGCTGACCGATGGGAAGCTCGTCGCCCTTCGCGAGCGCGTTGCGGGCGCGCAGCTCGACCGGATCGATGCCCAGGCGGCGGGCCAGCCGGTCCATCTGGGATTCGTACCCCAGGACCATCTGCATCGCGCCGAACCCCCGCATGGCGCTCGTCGGCGGATTGTTCGTGTAGGCCACCCGGGCATCCACCGCGACGTGGGGCACGCGGTAGGGCCCGGCCGCCGTGACCGTGGCGTACATGAGCACGAGGGCGCTGAGATAGGCGTACGCCCCGGAATCCGCCAGGAGGTCCACCGCCTGCGCGACGAGCCGGCCGTCCCGCGCCGCCCCGGTGCGGTAGCGTAGAAGGAAAGGGTGCCGCTTCGGCCGCGAGAGCAGTGACTCCTGGCGCGACCAGATCATCTTCACCGGCCGCCGCGTCCGCCAGGCCAGGAGGCCGAGAAAGACCTCCACGGTGACGTCTTCCTTTCCCCCGAACCCGCCGCCGAGGTACGTCCCGATCACCCGGACCCTGTTCTGAGGAAGGCCGAGGACCTCGGCGACATCGCGATAGTGCTCGATCACCTGGGTGGAGACCCGGATCGTGAGCACGCCGTCGCTGTCGATCCAGGCGACTCCGGCTTCGGGCTCCAGATAGGCGTGGTCGATGAACTGGCAGCGGTACACCGACTCGATGACCACCTCGGCCTCGGCGAGCGCGCGGACGGGGTCGCCGCGCCGAACGGCCCACCGGGCCAGCAGGTTTCCGCCCTCGTGAACTTGATGAGCGCCGGCCGCCAGCGCCGCCTCCGGGTCGAAGACACCCGGCTGCGGGTCGTACTGGACCTCGATCAGCTCAACGGCGTGCAGGGCGAGCTCCCGAGTCTCCGCCGCCACCAGGGCCACGGCCTCACCCTGAAACCGGACGACCTCCTGGGCGAGCACCTGGATCCGGGCGCGCAGGGGCCCCACCTCGCTCGTCTGGCCCGGGACATCCGTCCACAACGTGTTGTGGGGGACGTCCTGCGCCAGCAGCACCGCCGCGACCCCCGGCAGCGCCCGGGCTTTTGCGGTGTCGATATGGCGGATCCGGGCGGATGGGTAGGGCGAGCGCGCCACGGCGGCGTGCAGCATGCCCGGCATCTGCCAGTCGGCGGCGTATAAGGTGCGGGCCTGCGCTTTGTCCCACGCGTCGTGTCGAGGCAGCGGACGGCCGACGACCCGGAGGCGCTCCCGAAGCGAGGGCGCGGCCGGCCTAGCCACCCCCGGCCCCCTGCTCCCCGGCGCCCCGCCCCGGGACGACGCTCGCGATCGCGTCGATGATCTTGGTGTAGCCCGTGCAGCGGCACAGGTTGCCCGCGAGGGCGCGGCGGATCTCGGCGCGCGAGGCCGCCGGGTGGTCGCGGAGAAAGGCGTACGCGGTCAGGATCATCCCGGGGATGCAGAAGCCGCACTGAATGCCGCCCTCGGTCACGAACGCCTCCTGCAGGGGGTGGAGCCGATCGCCGTCACCCAGGCCCCGCACGGTGGTGACCTGGCACCCGGCCGCGCGCGGCGCCAGCACGAGACAGCTGCTCACCGGCTCGCCGTCGAGGAGCACGGTGCAGGTCCCGCAGACTCCCTCGCCGCAGCCTTCCTTCACCTCCATCGCCCCGAGGTCGTCCCGCAGAATCTCCAGCAGCGTCCGGTGCGCGGACGTGCGAACCTCGCGCGGACGGCCGTTGAGGGTCAGGGCAACGGTGAGATCGGTCACGCGGCCCCCCTCCGCGCCGCCACCGCCGCCGCCCTGGCCAGCGCGCGCGCGGTCAGCACGCGGGCCAGATGCCGCCGGTAGGCGGCGGACGCATGGGCGTCCCCTTCCGGCTCGATCGCGCCGGCGTGCGCGGCAGCCCGGCGCAGCGTCTCGGGATCAGGACGCCGCCCCGCGAGCGCGGCCTCGGTCTCCGTGAGCCGCTGCGGGATCGACCCCACGCCGGCGAGGGACACGCGGGCGCGGGCCACGGTCCCGTCCGGCGCAAGCTCGACCACGGCCACCGCGGCGACGACGGCAAAATCGCCGGCGCGCCGGCTGAACTCCTCGACCGCGTAGCCGGTCCCTGGGCCGAGGACCGGGAGGCGCACCCCCACAATCAGCTCGCCCGGCCTCAGCGCGGTCACGAGCGCGCCGACGAAGAAGTCGCCTGCCGGGACGCCGCGGTCGCCCGCGGGCCCGCGCACGAGGACCAGCGCGTCGAGGGCCCGCGCGACCGCCGGCCACTCCGCCGCGGGATCGGCGTGGGCGAGGCTCCCGCCGATCGTGCCGAGCGTGCGCACCCGGACGTTGCCGATCAGCGCGGCCGCCTCCTGCAAGAGCGGGCAGTCCGCGAGCACGCCATCCCCACGCTCGAGCGCGCGGTGGCGGACCAGCGCGCCGACGAACAGCGCATCCCCCTCGCGGCGGACCGCGCGCAGCTCGTCCAGGCGGTGGAGGTCGACCAGCACCGCGGGGCGCGCGAGCCGGAGGGTCAGCAGCGGGACCAGGCTCTGGCCCCCGGCCAGCGGCTTGGCCTCCTCGCCGTGGTCGCGCAGCAGCGCCAGGGCTTCCGCGAGCGTCGCCGGGGCGCGATAGTCAAACGGGATGGTCATCGTCCGTACCGCCGGGCGGGCGCGCGCCGCGCTCAGACATCCCACCCGCCGTCCACGATCAGTTCATGCCCCGTGATCTGCCGGCTCTCGTCCGATGCGAGGAAGACGACGGCGTGGGCGACGTCGTCGTCCTTGGTGAAACGCCGCAGCGCCATCTCCCGGATGTACTCATCGTGCACCTCGGCGGGGGTCCAGCCGCGCACCCGGGCCTTCTCGTCGATGATCGTCGTCATCCGGCCGCCCTCCACCACGCCCGGACAGATCGCGTTCACGCGGACCCCGTGGGGGCCGACCTCGAGCGCGAGCGTCCGGGTGAGCCCCCGCACGGCCCACTTCGACGACGAGTAGGCCGCGCGGTTGCGGTACCCTCTGAGGCCCGAGGTCCCGGCGATGTTGATGATCTTGCCGTCCCGCTGCTCGATCATCGCCGGCACGACCGCCCGGCAGCAGAGGAAAACGCCCTTGAGGTTGACGTCGAGCACCCGGTCCCACTCCTCCGGCGCGATCATGTGCAGCGGGGTCTCGATCGGACCGATGACCCCGGCGGCGTTGACGAGGATGTCGATGCGCCCGAACTCCTCCCGCGCCCGCCGGGCCAGGGCGGCGACCGCGCGCTCGTCGGTCACATCCGTCGCCACGGCCAGATAGCGGCGGGACCGCTCGCGCCGATTGAGATCTCCGGCGAGCGCGGCCAGCGGTCCCGGCTCGCGGGCGGCCAGCACCAGATGCGCGCCCTCCGCCGCCAGCGCCGCCGAGATCGTCCCTCCCATGCCTTTCGCCGCCCCGGTCACGATCGCCACCCGATCCTCGAGCCTCACGCCGACCCCCTCCCCCCACGCGCCGTGGTATAGCCGTTCGCCAGATCGAGCTCGCGCAGATCGGACGGCCGCTCCTCGGGCGGCCCGTAGCCGCCGCCCCCGCAGCTCTCCACGACGACGAGATCGCCTCGAACCAGATCGCGGTTCTCCTTCCCGCGAACCGGGAAACGCTCGCCTCCCCGCTCCAGCGTTACCTGGAACGGAGCCCCCTCCTCGCCGCCGAAGGCGCCCCAGGGGGGCACCCGCATCCGCTCGATCATGGTGGTCAGCTCGCCCCGCTCGCCGAGCAGCCGGTAGGCCCGGCGGAGGCCCACCCCTCCGCGCCGGCGGCCCATGCCGGCGCTGTCGGGGCGCAGCTCGCAGCACTCCACCCGCAGCGGGTACTCGCTCTCGATCACCTCGACCGGCGTGTTCATCACGTTGCTCATGTGCACGCGGATCGCGTTCGCGCCGTCGCGCCCGGCGCTCCCGCCTTCGCCGCCCCCGTGCACCTCGTACAAGATGAACGGGCGGCCGTCGTCCTGCAGACCGCTCAGCATCATGAGTCCGGACGTCCCGGCCCCTCCGGCCACGATGCGATCGGGCAGCGCCGGAGCCAGGGCATGAAAGATCGCGTCGACCACGCGCTGCGAGGTTTCGTGGTTCCCCCCGACGCGCGGGGCGTCGGGGCCGGGGTCCAGCACCGACCCCTGGGGGACGCGGACGGCGAGCGCGCGGTAGCAGCCGTCGTTTGCGGGGATCTCCGGGCCGAGCAGCGCCCGCGCCGCGTAGAAGGCCGCGGAGGCGGTGACGAACCGCGTGGCGTTGAGCGGGCCCCGGGCCTCGGGCGCGGTCCCGGCAAAGTCGAAGGTCAGCGTGTCCCCGGCGGCCCGAACCGCCACGGCGATCCGCAGCGGGGCCTCGCCCGCGCCGTCATCGTCCAGCCAGTCCTCGCCGTGGTACTCGCCCGCCGGCACCTTCGCGATCTCCTGCCGCATCAACCGGTCGGACTCATCGAGGAACCGGTCAAAGCAGCGCAGCGTCACGTCGGGGCCGAAGCGGTCGCAGACGTCCTTGAGGCGGGACGCGGCCACCGCGTTCGCCGCGTACTGCGCCAGGATGTCGCCTTCCCGCGCCTCGCGGCCCCGCACGTTGCTGAGCACGAACTCCATCATCCCCGGGTTGGGGCGGCCGGCGAGGAAGAGCGGCACCGGCGGAATGCACAGGCCCTCGGCGTATCGGTCCCGCGCCGCGGCGACGTAGCTCCCGCGCCGCGCGCCGCCGACGTCCGGCCAGTGCGCGAGGTTGATGGCAAACGCCACCAGGCGCCCGCGGTGGAACACCGGCATGACCGCCTTGACGTCCGGCAGGTGGTTCCCCCCGACCTCGGGATGGTTGGTAAAGTAGACGTCGCCTTCGTGCAGCGCATCAGCCGGGATGCGGCGCAGGAACTCCTTGACCGTAAAGGCCATCACCCCGAGATGGATCGGGATGTCGCGCCCCTGAGCGATCAGCCGGCCCTGGGCGTCGGTGAGCGCGCACGAGAGGTCGCCGGCCTCCTTCAGGACGGGGGAGCGGGCCGAACGCATCAGGATCGCCCGCATCTCCTCGGCGATCGCGTAGACGGCGTGCCGCACCACCTCGAGGGTGACCGGGTCCATCGCCGGACGGCCGGCCGCGGAGCGATCGGTCACGGGGCGGCCTCGATCCACAGATGGCCCGAGGCGTCGCACCGCAGGCGCTGTCCCGGATAGGCGATAATCGTGGACCAGGCGTCCTCGACGATCGCGGGGCCCAGGATCTCCCGGTCCTCGGCGAGTTCGTCTCTGGGGTACGCGGGGGTCTCCACCCAGCCATGCCCGTAGTAGTAGGCGCGGCGCCCGCGCGCCGGTCCCGACCCCGGGCCCGATCGGGCGCGTTCCTTCCCGGTCGCGCGGCGCCGATCGCCCAGCTCGGGGGCCGGCGGGACCGGGGAAGGCGCGAGAACCGTCACCCGCACGTTGACCCCGTCCACCGGCTCGTCGGTCGTGTACTCGTAGACGCGCCGGTGCGCCTCGGTGAACCGCCGGCGGATGGCCTCGCCGTCGTCACCCGGCTCCACGGGCACCTCGATCTCATAGTTCTGCCCCACATACCGGAGATCCATGGAGCGCCGCAGCTCGCAGCCGTTCGCGTCGACCCCCTCGCGCTCCAACCGGGTGAGGAGTTCGACCTCAATGTCGCGGAATACCCCCTCCCAGACGTCGCGCGCGGCCGCCGCGCGAGGCCCCCGAGCGTCCTCCGCGGACGGCGTGCGTCCGGCGGGATCGAGGCGGACGCGCACGGTCCGCACGACGTCGTATCGAAGGCCGGCGACGAGGCATCCGTAGGCGGAGAACGCGCTCGAATAGCGCGGCACCAGCACCCGCGGCATCCCGAGCGTCTGCGCCAGCCGCCCCGCGTGGATGGGACCGGCGCCCCCGTACGCGATCAGGCAGCAGCCGCGAAGATCGTACCCGCGGTGCACCGACACGGCCCGGATCGCACGGATCATCGCGGCGTTGGCGATCTCCACGATCCCCGCCGCGGCCTCGGGCACCGAGAGGCCGAAGGCGCGCGCGACGCGATCGACCGCTCCCCCGGCGAGATCAGGATCCAGGCGGAGTCCCCCGAACGCCGCCCCGGGGTTGACGTAGCCGAGGACCACGCCGGCGTCGGTGACGGTCGCGTCGGTGCCGCCGCGCCCGTAGCAGGCCGGGCCCGGGAAGGCGCCGGCGCTCTGCGGCCCCACACGCAGGGCGCCCCCCCCGTCGATCCAGACGATCGAGCCGCCGCCCGCCCCGATGCTTTCGACCGCCAGCGACCGCGTCCGCACGGGCTGGCCCCCCAGGCGGCGCTCGGACACCGTCTCGACACGGCCCGCCCGGATGAGGCAGACGTCCGTCGACGTCCCGCCCATATCCAGGGTCACCGCATCCGCCACCCCGGTCCGCGCGCCCACGGCCTGCGCGGCGGCGACCCCGCCGGCCGGACCGGACATCAGCATCGCCAGCGGGACCCTCCGCGCCCCGGCGGGCGTGGCCATGCCGCCGCTCGACTGCATCAGCCGGAGCGGCGCCCGCAGCCCCGTCGCCTCCAGCCCCGCGGTCAGGTCGGCCAGGTACCGGTCCACGACCGGCATCAACAGCCCGTTTGCGCAGGTCGTGTGGGTCCGCTCGTACTCCCGGTATTCCGCGTTGATCTCCGAGGACAGGCAGATGTGCGGCGCCGCCCCGGCCAGCAGCGCCGCGAGCCGGCGCTCGTGGGTGGGGTTGGCGTAGGCGTGCAGCAGGCTGACCGCCGCCACCTCGACCCGCTCGTCACGGAGCAGCGCCGCGAGGCGCCGCGCCTCGGACTCGTCGAGCGGGATCAGAACGCGGCCCGCGTGATCGATGCGCTCGGTCACCTCGAACCGCAGCGCGCGCGGCACGATCGGCGGCTCCCGGCCCGGCAGGTCGAGGCGGTACAGGTGATCGCGCTGCTGCCGGCCGATCTCCAGCACGTCGCGGAACCCCCGCGTCGTGATCAGGGCGGTCCGCGCCCCCCGCCCCTCCAGCATCGCGTTGGTCGCCACGGTCGTGCCGTGGGTCAGGCTCGCGACCTCCTCGTCCGGCCGGAGCAGGATGCGGAGCCCTTCCAGCACCGCCTGGGAGGGATCGCGGGTCGTCAGGATCTTTTGCATCCGCAGCGGCCCGCCGGCCAGCGGCTGCGCCACCAGATCGGTGAAGGTGCCGCCGACATCGATCCCGACCCGGACCTGAGCACCCACGGCCCGGCACCCTACGAGGCGAGCGCCTGCCGGAGGTAGGTCAGGGCGCGGGGAACGGCCGTGCGGCCGGGTTCCGGTCCCTCGTACTCGACCGTCACCCAGCCGTCGTATCCCGCCGCGCGCAACAGGGCGGCCACCGCATCGTGGTCCACGCCGGCGTCGCGCCCGTCCGAGCCGACCCGCGTGAACTTGGCGTGCACATGCCGGGCGAGCGCCGCGGTGCGCTCGATCGAGGCGAGGCCGTCGAGATAGTTGCCGGTATCGAGGAGGAGCCCGAGCGCCGGGCTCCGGACCGCATCCAGGATCGTCAGCACGTCCGCCGACGTCTGCACGAAGCCCCCGTGGTTGTGGTTCTCCATCACGAGGCGCACCCCCAGCCGTTCCGCCTCGCGGGCCACCGACCGGAGCGAGGCGATCATGTCCGGCCAGCGCGCGGCCCGATCGCCCTCCGGCCATCCGGCGAACGTCCGCAGGAACCGCGAGCCGAGGCGGCGCGAGACGTCCATCCAGTCCCGGGTGCGGGCTTCCTCCGCGCGGCGCCCCGCCGCGGCGGCCAGGCCGAAGTTGTTCATGAACGCGATGTTCACGATCACCAGCCCGTGGCGCTCCGCGGCATTCCGCACCTCGGCCAGCCGCTCCGGCGTCGGCGTCCCGATGTGCTTGTCTTCCAGCTCCACGCCGGCCAGGCCCAGGTCCTCCGCGCAGAGGCGCAGCCAGTCGGCGAGCTGGAGCCGGCCGCCGCTGAGGGCGTCGTTGTACGACTCGGAACTGCACGCGAGCTGCATGTGCCGATCTCCCCGACCCGCCGGTTACGGGCCCCGGACGATCACGTGCTCGGTCGTGTACAGGTGGAGCCGCACCGCGGCGAACCCGTCGGCGTCGGCTCCGGCGCGCCTGCCGATGTCGGTGGCGAATGCCGCCTCCATCGCCTCGACGCTCTCCCACCACATCTCGGCGGTGCCGTCGTAGATCGGCTCGGCACCGCTCCCCTCGGGCTGCCTGGGGGTGGCGATATTGATCCGGTAGCCGCGCAGCCCGGGCAGCTGCCGCGACAGCTTCGTATGCTCGTGCACCCAGCGCCGCGCGAACTCCTCCTTGCTGATCCCCGGCCTGCGCTTCAGAAACGCCACGAGCTTGATCATGCGCTTCCCCCCTCGGCTCAGCCCTTCACCGCCCCCAGCGTGAGCCCCCGCACCAGGAACCGCTGGAGCAGCAGGGCGAGCAGGATGTTCGGGATGATCGCCACCACGCCGACCGCGGCGACCTGTCCCCAGAGGATCTCGTGCCCGCCGACCAGGCTCGGCACGATGATCGTGAGGGTGCGGACGTCGCTGCGCGTGAGCAGCAGCGCGAACATGAACTCGTTCCAGGTGAAGATGAACGAAAACAGCGCGGTGGCCACGAGCCCCGGCGCGACCAGCGGGAGCGCCACGCGCCGGAACGCGCCGAAGATCGTGGTCCCGTCGATGACGGCGGCCTCCTCCAGTTCGGCCGGCAGGTCCTCGAAGAACCCTTTCAGCAGCCAGATGACGAACGGGAGATTGAAGATGGTGTTGGCGGCGATGAGCGCCCAGTGGGTGTCCAGCAGGTGCAGCGACTTGAACACCAGGAACAGCGGGAGGGCCGAGGCCACCGGCGGGAACATGCGCGTGGAGAGGACCCAGAACGAGAGGTTCTCGCCGCCGGTGCGGAAGCGCGCGAACGAGTACGCCGCGGGCGCTCCCGCCAGCACGGAGATCAGCATCGAGCCGCTCGAGACGATCAGGCTGTCGCGCACGCCCTGCAGCCCCCCGCGCCCGTCGGGCGGCAGCCGCATCGCGTTCAGGTAGTTGGTGAGCGCAAACGATTTGGGGATGAACACCGGCGGGTAGGCGAAGAACTCGGGGTTGCTCTTGAACGATGTCAGGGCCATCCATAGGACCGGGAACAGGAAGAAGACCAGGGCCGCCAGCAGCACCAGACCGGTAACGAGCCGCCGGGCCGGCGAGCGGCGCCTCATGCGACCGCGCCCCCGCGCACGCGCTTCTGGTAGTGGAGAAAGACCTGCGCGACGATCGTGATCACCACGAGCTGGACGAACGACATCGCCGCCGTGTAGCCGAGGCTGAAGAACTTGAACCCCTCGAGATATGTATAGTAGGCGATGGTCTCGGTGACGTTTCCCGGGCCGCCGCCGGTCAGCTGGTAGACAATGTCGAACAGCTTGAACGTGTCCATGAACCGCACCAGCACCCCGATGACGATCACCGGCAGCAGGAGCGGGAGCGTCACCCGCCGGAGCGCCTGGAGGCCCGTCGCCCCGTCCACCTCGGCGGCCTCGAGCAGCTGGCCCGGCAGCGACTGCAGGCCGGCGAGCACGACCAGCGTCATGAACGGGGTCCACTGCCACACATCGGTGGCCATCACCGCCCACAGCGCGACGCGGGGATCGGCGAGCCAGGCGAACCCGCGCACACGGCCGAACGTGAGCGCGTCGAGCAGGTAGTTGAGCGGGCCGTACTGGTCGTTCAGGATCATCCGGAACTGAAACCCGGCGATGACCGGCGCGATCATCACCGGAATCAGGAGCAGGGACAGCACCAGGGCCCGGCCCCCTCTGAGCCGGTTGAGTTCGAGGGCCAGCCCGGTGCCGATTACGGCCTGCAGCCCGACCCCGACCGCCACCAGCATGCCGGTGTTGGCCATCGCGTTCCAGAAGCGGGGATCCTGGGTCAGCACCCGTGCGAAGTTCTGGAGGCCGATGAACTGCGGGGGAAAGCCCGTGGTGAGCTCCCAGGACAGCACGGTCAGCCGCAGCGTGAACAACAGCGGGAAGAGCGTGATCGCCGCGAGCACGACCACGGCCGGCAGCACCATCAGGACGGGCGTCCGCCGCGACCAGCGGACCGTCTCGGCGCGGGGCCGCGCGCCCGCCACCTCCCCGCCGAGCCTCAACGCCATCGGCAGCCCGTGTCGAGCATCGAGGAGGGGCGGGATTCCGCCCCTCCTCTCGATGGAAGCCTTCGCTTACTTGACCAGACCCGCGATCTTATAGCTGTTCAGGGCCTGGTGCCACAGCTCGATCTGCTTTTGGCGGCCGAGCCGGTCGGTGATCGCGGTCCATTCCTTCGCCACCGCGTCCAGCGCCTGCTTGGGCGTCTCCTGGCCGGCCAGCGCCTTGTTGACGTGCAGGTCCAGCGCATCCTCGTACTGCGCCGCCCCGGGGATGAAGATCTCAGGATAGCCGTCGGCCAGCGCTTCCTTGACGCGGTCCAGATAGGACGCCGCCTCCGCGGTGGTCTTGAAGTCCGAGTACGCTTCGGGATGCTTGAAGTGCACGCCGCGGTTGACGTCCAGCCCGGTGAACGCCGTGGAGACGTCCTCGAGGCTCATGTCGTACGCGACGTGCTTGGCGACCCAGTACGCCGCCGGCTTGTTCTTGGAGGAGGCGGCCACCGCCACCACCCGGCCCACCGGCATCATCGCGCGGTGCACAACCGTCCCGCCGATGGCCAGGCCCGGGACCCGGCCGTAGTCCAGTTTTCCGACCACCTTGGACTGCGACGGATCCGCGCCCTTCTTCGGCACGTCGGTCCACTGCACCACCATGGCGACGTTGCCGTTCAGCAGCGCATCCCGCAGCTCGTCGTAGCCGTAGCCGCGCACGTCCGGCGGGGCGTTCTTCAGGCTGTCGACGAAGTTCTGCAGCGCCGCCACAGCGGCCGGGGTGTTGATCTGGGGCTTCATGGTGTCGTCGAAGTACAGCTCGCCGCTCGCCGCCCAGCGGTCGACGAACCACGCGAACGAGAACCCACGCTTGGCGAACTCGGCGGAGCCATAGAAGTCGCGGTCCAGGGTCTGGCCGGCCAGCGTCTGCCCCTTCTTGCGGGTGAAGAACGCCCCCACCTGCAGCCAGTCACCCCAGGTCTGCGGCGGACGCAGGGCCTTCCCGTACTTGGCTTTGAACGCGGCCTGCTCGGCCGGGTTCGCGAACAGGTCCTTGCGATAGATCATCATGTGCGCGTCGCCGTCGATGGTGAGCGCGTACGTCTTCCCGGCCCACTTGTTGTACAACTCGCGGAACGGCGGCAGCACGTCCTCCTGGTGCGGGTTCCACACGCCGTCCGGCTGCTTCTTCATGTACTCGTCGAGCGGCTCCAGGTAGCCGTTGGCGGCGAAGTCTCCGATGTAGGCCGGATAAAAGGTAACGACGTCGAACGCGCCGGAGCCGGCGACGAACTCGGTCTTCTCCTTCTCGTAGACGCCTTCGAACGGGACCTCGATAATCTTGATCGTGATGCCGGCCTTGGGGAAGTGGTCCTTCCAGAACTCATACGGGGCGAGATTGTGGCCGGCGTCGCCGACGACGTTGATCGTAACGTTGCTGAACTTCGGGGGATACTCCCACGTGATGGCATGCTGTTCCTTCGGCGCCTGCATCGCGGCCGCGGCCGGCCCGGTCGGGGCCGATCCTGTGCCGGCGGTGAGGGCGAGGACCAGCGCGGTGACCACTGCGCCGAGCGCTCGAGCGTTCCGCATCATGCTGCACCTCCTCCGGGCTTGGGCGTTGATGACGTGAATGCGTGCAACCCGTTCGACGGATCACCGCGCGTTCCCTTGGAAGGAAAGGCGCGCCGGCGCAGGCAATAGACAAGACCTGGCGCGACATCGGCCGGGTGGCGGCCCGCGCCGGGAGACGCCCGTTGCCCACCCGCCGCCAGCGCGTCCTCATGCTCGTACCGCTCGCCGCCCTCCTTGTGCCGTTCCTCTTCTGGCCGGCGGGCTTCGGGCTGCTCTCGAGCTTCACATCCTATGCGCCCGCGCAGAGCCAGGTCCGCTACATCGGCCTGCAAAATTACATGGCCGCGCTGGAGAACCCGGACCTCCGGCTGGCCTTTCGCAACATCGGGGTGTTCCTCGCCGCCGCGGTGCCCGCGGAGCTCGCGCTGGGGTTCGCGCTCGCCTACGTGCTCCGCGAGCCCTTCCGCGGCCGCGGCCTGATCCGGGTGTGCCTGCTGGTGCCGTGGCTCCTGAGTCCCGTCGCCACCGGGGTGATGTGGCACTTCCTGTACGGCCGCGTCGGGGTGCTCGACTGGATCCTGGCCTGGCTCCGGCTGCCGCCGCCGTCGCCGCTGAGCCTTCCCGGCGTTGCGCTCGGGGCGATCATCGCGACCGAGATCTGGCGGAAGGCGCCGCTGGCCGGCTTCCTGCTCCTGCCGGGGCTCTTGGCGGTGCCGTCGGAGCACTGGGAGCAGGCGGTCCTCGAGGGCATCCCCCTGGCCGCGCAGCTCCGTCACATCGTGCTGCCGTGGCTGCGGCCGCTGCTGCTGACGATCGCCCTCCTCCTGATCGGGGACACCGTGGGCACGTTCGATAGCATCCTCATGATGACCGGCGGCGGACCGGGCTCGGAGACGCTCACGCCGGCCCTCTACAGTTTCCAGCAGGCGTTTCGGGCATACAATTGGCCCTTCGCGGTGGCGGCGTCCTGGCTGGTCGTCGCCGCCATGCTGCTCGTCGGGCTCGGCTACATCACCCTGGCCGGCAGGGAGGAAGAACCGCCATGATCCCGGCGCGCGGCTGGCGGGCGGGGCGGCGGCGCCGGGCCGCCGGGCGGGCTGTTCTGCTGAACCTCCTCGTGCTCGCGATGATCGTCCCGCTCGTCTGGACCGCGCTGGCCTCGCTCGAGATCAAGCCGGACATCACCGCCTGGCCTCCCGGGTGGACCTTTCCCCCATCGACGGACAGCTATCGCGAAGTCATGACGGCGGTGCCGGGATTCCCCCGCGTGCTGGCGACGAGCCTCGGCTTGTCCGTGGTCGCGACCTCTCTCACCATCGGCGCGGCGTTCCTCGCCGCCTACACCCTGGCGCGGTGGCGCTTCCGGGGCCGGCGGCTTGCCGTGCAGGGCTTCCTCGTCCTGGCCAGCCTGCCGGCGATGGCGTACGTCATCCCCCTCAGCGACATCACCAGGCAGCTGGGCCTGCGAGATACGTTCGGCGGGGTGGCGCTCGCCGCGGCGGCTGCGGAGGCCCCCCTGGCTGTCTACATCCTCTACGGGTACCTGACCCAGGCGCCGGTCGCGCTGGAAGAGATGGCCCACCTGGAAGGCGCATCGGTGCTGCAGACGGTCTGGCGGGTGGTCATCCCCGGCGCGGCGCCGGGACTGGCCGCGACGGCCGTGCTCGTCTTTGTCCTCACCTGGAACCTCTTCCTCGTCCCCACCGCGCTCACGCTCGACCACGTGAAAACGATCCCGGAGGCCCTCAGCGACTTCTACACGTACGAGCGCGAGCTGGAATGGTCGAACGCCGCGGCGGCGCTCGTGGTCTCGCTGCTTCCCGTCACGGCGGTCGCGCTCTTCGCCCATCGGGTCCTCGAGCACTTCAACCTGGGGCTGGCCGAGCGGCAGCCCTGACCCCCCTAGCGGCGCCGGGCCACGAGCACCCCATCGCGCAGCGGAACGATCGTGCTGGCGAACTCCGGGTCGGCAAAGACCGCGCGCGTGAACGAGCGGATGCCCTCGGTCTCACCGTCCTTGACGCTGCGGTCGACCACCTTGCCGCGCCAGAACATGTTGTCGGCCAAGAGCAGGCCTCCCGGCTTGAGCCGCTGCTTGATCACCGGCAGCGAGGCGGGGTAGCCGTCCTTGTCGATGTCGCTGAACACGATGTCGAACTGGCCCTCGGCCTCGCGCAGCGCCGCCACCGCCTCTCCCACGTGGAAACGCAGCAGAGGGGTGAGCCCGAGACGCTGCAGGTGGCCGCGCGCGGCCTGGGAGAGGGCCTCGTCCCACACCACGTGGAAGACCTCGCCGCCCCCGTTGTCGCGGACGCCCATGGCGAACCACGCGGTGGAGTAGCCGTAGCCCGAGCCGAGCTCGAAGACCCGCCGCGCCCCGCCGAGGCGCGTCAGCAGATAGAACA
>DATHLI010000321.1:0-5605 GCA_035488355.1 bacterium
CCGCAGATAGACCTGTCCGGCGCTGATGATCCCGCCCCAGGTCGGGATCGTGGGCGGCACGCCGACCCCCAGAAAGCTGAGCGCGGCCTCTCCCAGCATCGCATACGCGGTGATGAAGGTCGCCTGGACGATCACCGGGGAGGCGCAGTTGATGAGCACGTGCCGGGCCAGGATCCGCGCGCCCGAGGCGCCCACGGCCCGCGCCGCCTCCACGTACTCCTGCCGGACGACGACGAGGACGGCGGCCCGGACGACCCGGGCGATGCGCGGGGTGTAGACGAACCCCAGCGACAGGATCACATTGCGGACGCTCGGTCCGAGCGATGCCATCAGCCCGATCGCCAGCAGGACGTCGGGAAACGCCATGATGCCGTCCATGATGCGCATCAGGATCCGGTCGGCCCGCGGGCTCGCGCCGGACGCCAGCCCCACCACGATCCCGGCGCCGGTGGCGAGGAGCGTGACGAGGGCGCCGACCGCCAGCGACAACCGCGCGCCGTACAGCGTGCGGCTCAGGATATCCCGCCCGAACTCGTCCGTTCCAAAGGGGTGCGCCCGCCCCGGCCCCAGCAGCCGGTCCGGGACGTTGAGGGCCACCGGATCGTAAGGGGTGAGCAGCGGGGCCGCCGCCGCGCCCGCGATGGCGGCGAAGATCAGGGCCGCGCCGACTCCGGTGATCCGGCGCCGGCGCACCATCCGCCAGAAGAGGCCGCCGGCTCCGCGCCGGGCGCCGCGGAAGATCCGTCGGGAGGCCGGCGTCTCCTGGACCATGGGCGCCTCAGTACTTCACCCGTGGGTCGATGAGGAAGTAGAGCAGATCGACCAGGAGATTGATCAGCACGTAGATGGTCGCCACCATCAGGATGACCCCCTGGATCACCGGGTAGTCGCGGCGCAGGACGGACGAGACCACCAGCTGGCCGATCCCGGGGAGGCTGAAGACGGTCTCGGTGACCACGGCCCCGCCCATCAGCGCCGCGAAGGTGAGCCCGACCACGGTGAGGATCGGCACCAGCGCGTTCCGCAGCGCGTGGTGGAAGATCACGATCCGTTCGCCCACCCCCTTGGCCCGCGCGGTCCGGATGTAGTCGTTGGCGACCACGTCCAGGAGGCTGCTGCGGGTGAAGCGGATGATCAGCGAACTGTTGGGCAGGCCCAGCGCCAGCGCGGGCAGGAGCAGGTAGCGGAGGCTCACCCCCAGGCCCTCGGCGGGCGCCCGGTACCCCGAGGACGGCAGCCACCCCAGGTTCACGGCGAAGAGCACGATGAGGGAGAGGCCGAGCCAGAAGCTCGGCACCGCGGCTCCAAGCATCGCCAGGGCCAGGCTGCCCTGGTCCAGCCAGGAGTTGCGGAAGACCGCGGAGATCACCCCCGCCGGAATCCCGATGAGCAGCGCGACGGAGATCGCCATCAGCGAGAGCATGATGGTGGGGGTGGAGTGCTGCAGGATGTCCCCGGTGACCGGGACGTGCTGGAAGAACGAGAGGCCGAGGTCGCCGCGGAGGGCGCGGCCCAGCCAGAGGACGAACTGCGCGACCAGCGGCCGGTCCAACCCCAGCGCGTGCCGGAGGGTCTGCACCTGTTCCGGAGTGGCGTCCTGTCCGAGGAGCACACGCGCCGGATCGCCGGGCGTGAGATGGATCAGCAGGAACACCACCACCGCGACGACGAGCAGGACCGGGACCAGCGCCAGCAGGCGCCCGGTCAGATACGGCAGCACGGGCCTACGGCATGCGCTATTTCACGGCCGGGAGGTTCCAGACGATCAGCCAGTACGACGGATGGAACCCCACGAGCGCCTTGGAGGCCAGCACCACGCCGTAGAACTCCCCCGGCCGCACCAGCGGAGCCTGCTTGTACAGGAGGGCCTGGAGCCTGGGCCAGAAGCGGGCGCGCGCCGCGGGGTCGGCGGTCTGATTGAACTCATCGAACAACGTGTTCTTCTCGGGGCTATCCCACCAGCCCGGGTACGCCGAGTTGAAGACGGTGATCAGGGCGGGGTCCGGCACGAAGCCGTGGGAGGTCGTGAACAAGTCGTAGTCGGCGGGCTTGGCCCGGTGATCGAGGACGCCCGCCCACTCCAACACCTGCATGTCCACCTTGAACCCGACATGCTGAAGCTGCGCGGCCGCGACGACCGTGCTCTTGAACATGTAATCGTACTGCTGGGTCGTCAGCCAGCGGACCGGCTCCCCGGTGTAGCCGCCTTCCCGCATCAGCTGTTTGGCGCGGGCCGCGTCGTGCAGGTTGTACATCTCGGAGCCGGCCGTCGTGTACCAGGGCGTGCCCTGCGGGTAGATGCTGGGACCCAGCGAATACAGCTCGGGGTTCCCGAACGTGGCTTTCATGATGGGCTGCATGTCCAGCGCGACCTCGACCGCCTGGCGGAGTTTTTCATTGGTCATGATCCCCTGCTTCTTGTTGATGAAGAAGGTCAGAAACGTGCCGGGCTTGATGAGCCCGGGGGTGACGCGGGGATCCTTGGCGAGCTGGGCATACGCGTCCTGGTTGATGCCGTCGGCGAGATCATAGTCGCCGCTCTGCACCCCGGCAATGCGGGTGGCGACCTGGGAGACCGGATAGAAAAACACCTCGTCCGCCAGCGCCTCGCGCCTGCCCGCGTACCCGTTCGGCGCCTCCGGGCGCGCCGCATAGTTGTCGAAACGGACGAGCCTTACGTGCCGGTCGGGAATCCACTCGGCGAACTTGTACGGGCCCGTGCCGATGTACTGCTTGAGCGGCCCGCTGCCGGTCGAGTCGACGACCTCCTTGGGCATGATCGCCGCGGCGCCATTCGGGAGGGCGATGAACGAGAGCAGCGGGGCGAACGGTTCTTTCAGCTTCAACGCGACCGTGTACTTGTCCGCGGCCGCGGTGGATTCCACCTTTTTGTAGACGGAGGCGCCCCGCGGGCTCACCTTCCCCCAGCGCTCGAGCGAGGCGACGACGTCCTCGGCGGTCATCTCCTTGCCGTTGTGGAACGTGACGTTCTTGCGCAGGACGAACGTGTAGGTCAGCCCGTCCTTGCTCTGCGTGTACGAGTCGGCCAGCAACGGCTGGACTCGGAACCCGGCGTCGAAGGTGAAGAGCTCCTCGAAGATCGGCAGCGTGATAATCGACGTGAGATCGGCGGTCGTCGCCACCGTGTCCAGGGTGAGCGGTTCGCCGATCTCGGCCACCCGCAGGGCGCCGCCACGGCGCGGGGCGGCGGATGTCGAGAAGACGAGGCTCTCAGCCAGCGCGGCGATGACCAGCAGGATGAGCGCAGACTCCAGCACCTTGCGCGATTGCATCGGTAGATGCCTCCCTTCGCTGTCCGCGAACCGGTGGACGCGCCCGTGGGGCCGGCGCGGCGCTATTTCCGCAGGCCGGCGATGATCTCCCCTGTCCCCCCTTGAAATACACGCGAGCTCCGCACCCGGGATCGATCGGAGCTCGAGATGCCCTCTCGACACGGAGGGCAGCAGCCACAAGTGAAGTATCGCGATGCTTGAGCGTGAGGGTTCGGGAGCCGCGGAAGCCGTTCCTGCCGGATGTAAGGCCGATCGAAGCGAGGAGTGGAACAAAGGTAAGCGAGGAGTAGAACAAATGTAACAGGAATAGGCTCCGAGGCCAGAGAATGCCGACGCCCAAAGGCCGATCGAAGCGAGGAGTGGAACAAAGGTTAGGATCTTCAATGCGCGGATTTCGGGTTGGCCTCGACATCGGCGGCACCTTCACGGACTTCGTCCTCCTCAACGACACGACCGGGGAGCTTCGCCTCCACAAGGTCCTCACCACGACGCCGGACCCGGCGGAAGGAGCGCTTCGGGGGCTCGTCGACCTGTGCCGGCTCGCCGGCGTCGGCGTGGGCGACCTCTCGACCCTCGTGCACGGCACCACGCTCGTGACCAACGCGATCATCGAGCGCACCGGCGCGCCCACCGCGCTGCTGACGACCCGGGGTTTCCGGGATATCCTCGAGATGGGCAAGGAGCAGCGGTACGACATCTACGATCTCTTCCTGCAGTTCCCCCCGCCGCTGGTCCCCCGCCGCTGGCGGGTCGAGATCGATGAACGGATCAGCCGCGACGGCGAGGTGCTCACCCCGCTCGATCGGGGACAGGTGCGGGCCGCCGCCCGCCGGCTGGCGGCGCAGGGCGTGGAGTCGCTGGCCGTCTCGCTGCTGCATGCCTACAAGAACCCGGCGCACGAGCAGGCGGCGCTGGCGGCCGTTCGGGAAGCGGTCCCGGAGTTGAGCGTCTCGCTCTCGAGCGACGTGGTCCCGGAGATCCGGGAATGGGAGCGGACCTGCACGACCGTCTGCAACGCCTACGTGCAGCCGCTGGTCGACCGCTATCTCGGGCGGCTCGAGGCGGCGCTCCTGGAGCGGGGGTTTGCCGGCCGGTTCTATTTGATGCAGTCGTCGGGCGGGACCGCCACCCCCGACACGGCCCGCCGCTTCCCGATCCGGCTCCTCGAATCCGGGCCGGCCGGTGGGGCGCTCGTGACCGCCTTCTTCGGCGAGCGGCTGGGGCGGAGGGATCTCGCCGCCTTCGACATGGGGGGGACGACCGCCAAGATTTGCCTGGTGAGGGACGGCCGGCCGGAGATCGCGCCGATGATCGAGGCGGCGCGGGTGCACCGGTTCAAGCGCGGGTCGGGCCTCCCGGTGAAGGCTCCGGTCGTCGACATGATGGAGATCGGCGCCGGCGGCGGATCGGTGGCGTGGATCGACCGGCTGGGGCTGCTGAAGGTCGGGCCGCACAGCGCCGGGGCGTCTCCGGGTCCCGCCTGCTACGGGCTCGGCGGCAGAGACCCCACGGTGACCGATGCCTGCCTGGTGCTCGGCTATTTCGATCCGGAGTACTTCCTCGGCGGGACGATGCCGCTCTCGCGCCGGGCCGCCGAGGAGGCGCTGGAGCAGGTGGGCGCGCGGGCCGGGCTCGACCGCGTCGCCGCGGCCTGGGGGATCCACCAGATCGTCTCCGAGAACATGGCCGCCGCGGCGCGCGTCTACATGATCGAGCGCGGCCAGGACCCGCGCCGCTACGCGATGCTCGCCTTCGGGGGCGCGGGACCGGCGCACGCGTCGCGGGTGGCCCGGATCCTCCGCCTCCGCGAGTTCATCGTGCCGCCGGCCTCCGGGGCCGCGTCCGCGCTGGGATTCCTCGTCACGCCGATCAGCTTCGACTTCGTGCACTCGCTCCCCGGCCCGTTGGAGTCGCTGGACTGGGAGGCGGTGGACGCGCTGGTCCGGGCGATGGAAGGGCGGGGGCGGGCCATGCTGACCGATGCCGGCGTGGATCCGGCGGAGATTTCGTCCGCGCGGCGGGCCGAGATGCGCCTCGCGGGCCAGTTCCACGACATCGCGGTGCCGGTGCCGGGCGGGCGCCTGGGGGCGCAGGCGGCGCCCGGGCTCGGCGAGCGGTTCGAGTCGGAGTACCGCCGGCTCTACGGAATCTATGTGCCCGGCCGGCAGATTCAGGTGTTGAACTGGCGCGTGCTCGTCACCGGCCCCAGGCCGGGCGTGCGTCTGGCGGCCGCGTCCGTCGATCGCGGCGACTGCGCGGTGCATGCGCTGCGGGTCCGCCGTCCCGCGTACTTTCCCGAGACCGAGGGGTTC
>DATHLI010000322.1:0-6468 GCA_035488355.1 bacterium
GTTGAGGAGCGCGGCGATCCAATCGTTGAGGCCCATGACGAATCCCGCGGCGATCCCGATCGTGACGCCCGTCACCGCGGCCAGCACGATCCGGCGAATCGTCTCCCCGGCGTAGACCGTCAGCATGCCCTTCGCGAAGACATCCCCGAACGCCCGTGCCACCGCGAAGGGCGACGGCAGCACATCCTCCGGCCATCGGGTGACGCCAACCACGAGCGCCCACACAGCGGTAAAGAGGACGAACGGGGCAAGCACCTGCCCCGCGGCCGCCGCGGCGCCCGCCGCCGCCCGCCTCCGCGGCAGGGCCCGCGCGGGGTCCGGTGGCGCCCGCCGCAGGCCCGCGCGGCCGGAATCGCTCACGCCTGCACCGCCTCGGCGCCGCGCTCCTGAGCGTCGAACTCTTCCCGGATCATCCGCAGAATGTCCTGGCGGTACCGGACAAACCGCTCCTCGGCGCCGAGGACATCCCACCGCCGGCGCTCCCGCGGGATCTCGATCGGCATCGACGCCTTCACCCGGCCGGGACGATGCGTCAGCACGACGACCCGGTCCCCCAGGATGATCGCCTCGTCGACGCTGTGGGTGACGAAGACGATCGTCTTCCGCTCGTGCTGCGCGATGCGCACGAGCTCCTCCTGCATCACGTTCCGGGTCTGCGCGTCGAGCGAGGCGAACGGCTCGTCCATCAGGACGACCTCGGGATCGGCGGCGAGCGTCCGCGCGACAGCGACCCGCTGCCGCATCCCCCCGGACAGTTCATGGGGGTACTTGTGCTCGAACCCGCTCAAACCCATCAACGCGACGTACCGCCGGACCGTGCCCGCTTTCGTGTGGCGCGGGATCTGGGCGATCTCCAGCCCGTGCCCGATGTTGCCCTCCACCGTCCTCCAGGGAAGGATGGCGAATTCCTGGAACACCATCCCGCGGTCCCGGCCCGGCCGGACGACCTCGCGCCCGTCGACGAGGATCCGGCCGCCCGTCGGGCGGGTCAGGCCGGCGATGAGATAGAGCAACGTCGACTTGCCGCAGCCGCTCGGGCCGACCAGGCAGACGAACTCTCCGTCCGGCACGTCCAGCGAGAGACCGTCCAGAGCGCGCACCCGCTGCCACGTACTTGGGTTGAAGTACTCGTGGACGATCCGCTCGACGCTGATCTTCGCCCGCACCGCAGTCTCTCGACGGCCTAGCGCACCGGCTTGAGATCCGCAAAGAACTGGGGTTGTTCGCGCGTCGCCCGCTCGACCGGAGCCGGGTCGAGCTCCTGGGAGAAATCGACGAGCTGCTTGATCCGCCCCTGCGTGAGGAGGGCCCGCTGCTCCAGGTCGGCCGCCGTGAACGTGTTGCGGCTGAACCGGGGGTCGAAGTTCATGTAGGTAATGGCCTTCGCGGCCGCGGTCGGGTCGAGGCCCTCGATCCACCGCGTCGCGATCTGCGCCGCGTCGGCCTGGTGATGGCGAATGTACCACTCCGACTCGGCGAACCCGGCGACGAGCTGTCCCACGATGTCCGGGTTTTTCTTGACGAAGTCCCCGGAGGTCGCCACGTACAAGTCGTAGCCGAGGTACCCGCCGCCCCGCATGACGATGTAGGCCCCGGGAATTTGCTGCACAATCATCGTCCCGAAGGGCTCCCACGTCGCTTCGGCATCGACATCGCCGGAGCGCATGACCGAGACGTGGTTGGGCGCGGGGACGTTCACAAAGGTGACGCGGTCGGCGGCGATCCCCTGCCGTCTCAGCACGGCGCGAAGGTAGGCCTCGCCCGTGCCGGCCAGGACCATGCCGACCCGCTTCCCCACCAGGTCCTCCACGTGGAGGCGCCGGATCCCGCTGCCCGGCCGGCCGGTGATCGCGAGCATGTCGTCGTAGTAGACCCGCGTGGAGTCGCCCATCACGACGACGAACGCCACGAGCCGCAGCCCGGCATTGTACGCGGCCGCCAGCGTGGTGGGGGTCACCGTGATGAACTGGGCGTCCCCGCCCTGGAACGCCCGCATCGTCTCGGCGCCGGAGTTCAGGACCTTGATCTTCAGATCGACCCCGTGCTTGACGAAGATCCCCTTCTCGACCCCGACAAACTCGGGCACGTGGTTCATGTTGTTGACGGTCGCCAGGGTGAACTGGCGGGGCGCCTGCCCGAGGGCGGCGGGCGCCCCGCCCATCAGCATCACCAGGGCCCCGGTCAGAACGCCGTTCCTTATCCTCCCCACGACCTGCATCGCCGCGCCCCCCCTTGCCGCCGCTGCACCCGGTGCCCGGGCCGATCCGCCCCCGTGCCGCCCCGCTTAGGGCACCGGCTTGAGGTCCACGAACATCTGCGGGGATTCCTTCATCGCCCTGTCCAGAAAACTCGCGTCGATCGCCTTGGACAGATCCACCGGCTGCTTGATCCGTCCCCGGTCGATCATGGCCCGCTCGACCAGCGCGTGCGCCCGGAGCGTGTTCGCGCTGAACCGCGGATCGAACTCCATGTAGGTGATCGCCTTCCGGGCCGATGCCTCGTCCAGGCCCTCGATCCACCGCGTGGCGATTTGGGCGGACTCGACCGGGTGGCGGCGGACATACGAGGCCGCCTCGACGAACCCCCGGACCAGCCCGTCGACGACCGACGGATGGCGCCGGACGAACTCCTCGGTCCCCATCATGTACAGGTCGTACCCGAGATACCCGCCTCCCCGGAGCACCACGTAGGCGCCGGCGACCTGCTGCAAAATCATCGTCCCGTAGGGCTCCCACGTGACCTCGGCGTCGACCCCGCCTTCCCGCAGCACCGAGACGTGGTTCGGCGACGGCACGTTGACGAACGTGATCCGCTCGGCGGGGATCTTGGCGGCGGCGAGGAGCGCGCGGAAGTACTCCTCGCCGGTCCCGCCCAGCACCATCCCGACCCGGCGGCCCACCAGATCCTCCACATGCAGCCGCCGGATGCCGCTCCCCGACCGGCTCGTGATCGCGAACACGTCGTCGTAATAGACCCGCGTGGCGTCGCCCATGACGACCACCACGGCGACGAGGCGGATGCCCGCGTTCCACGCCGCGGACAGGGTGGTGTTGCCGATCGTGGCCATCTGCGCCTCGCCCGCCTGGAGCGCCCGGGTCGCCTCCGCGCCGGAGTTGAGGACCCGGAGCTTGACGTCCACGCCGTGCGCGACGTACAGTCCCTTCTCCACCGCCACGAACTGCGGAACGTGGTTCATGTTGTTGACCGTGGCGATCGTGACCTGCGCCGGTCCCTGCCCCGAGGCCGCATGAGCGGCGCCGAGCACGATGCAGATCCACGCCGCCGCCCCGATCCGGATTCGGTTTGCCGTCACCCGGCGCATCAGGCCCCCCTCCCGGTATGGCGTCCGGCCCCTAGGTTCGTGATCGGGGCTCGGCCACCCAGGACTTCTCCACGAAGACCGTTCCCGCGTCGTCCTTGCTCGGGCAGTTGCCGTACGTGAAGACCAGTTCGGCCGTCTCGGTCTCGCTCAGATTCTGGAGCCCGTGGATCACCCCCGGCGGGATGAACACGAACTGGTTCTCCGTGACAATGTACTCCTTGCGCTCGGGGCCCATGTACAATTTCAGCGTCCCCTTGCGGATGAAGAACGACGCCTCGCACGAATGGTGGTGCGCCTGGTTCCGGCCCTTGGGCGGGATCTTCGTCCGGCCCATCGTGATCGCCTTCGACCCGACGCTGTGCTTGTCGACGCCGAACGCGATGACCAGCGGCGGCTCGTAGGTGACGTCTTTGTTCATTTTCTCTGAGTCGACGATCGCGAACTGAGACACAGGAACCTCCTTCGGCCCACGAGAGTGTGAAATCCGGCACCGGACGTGTTGTATAGATGAGATGGTTTATCCTCCCCGGGCATCCTCTCCGCCGTAGGGGGCCCCGCGGCCCCCAGAGAAGACTCGATGACGTTCCGGCTCATACCGCGATCCCGGAGGCGCGCCTATGGACAAACCACGGATCGGCTTCATCGGGTTGGGCAAAATGGGAACGCCGATGTCGCAGCGGCTGCTGGCGGCGGGTTATTCGCTGACCGTCCACGATCTCCGGCAGGATGCGGTCGCGGCGGCCCGCCGGGCCGGCGCGGACGCGGGCGGCGATCCCCCCGAGGTCGCGGGCCGGAGCGATGTCGTCATCACCATGCTGCCGGATGCGCGCGCCGTGGAACAGGTCGTGTACGGTGACCGCGGCCTCCTGCGGGCCATGCGGTCGGGGCAGTTCCTGCTGGAGATGACCTCCTCGCGGCCCCGCGTCACCCGCCGCATCGCCGCCGACCTGACCGCAAGGGGTGTGCGCGTGCTCGATGCGCCGGTGTCCGGGGGCGTTCGCGGCGCCGCCGAGGGCGCGCTCAGCATCATGGCCGGGGGGCCCGCGGACGTCCTCGACGCGCTCCGGCCGATCCTCGATCACCTGGGGCGGCACATCGTGCACGTGGGCGACGCCCCCGGCGACGGAGACACCGCGAAGACGCTCAACAACCTTCTCTCCGCGACCACGATCTGGAGCTCCATCGAAGCGGTCGTCCTGGGGGTCAAGGCCGGGCTTGCGCCGGACCGGCTGCTCGCGGCGATCAATCACTCAACCGGCCGCAGTTACACGACCGAGACGAAATTCTCGCAGTACATCCTGCCGCGCAACTTCAGCGCCGGCTTCACGGTCGGCCAGTACCTGAAGGACCTGAACATCTGTCTCGACCTCGCGGAGGAGATGGGCGCGCCGATGCTGCTCGGATCGGCGGTGCGCCAGGCCTGGATGAACGCCGCGCAGGAGGGCATGGCCGACCTGGACCACACCGCGCTGATCGACCTGCTGGAGCGCCGGATGGGCGTCGAGCGGAAGCCGCCGCGTTAGGAGGCGCCCGCCGCACCCGCCCCCGGCAGCCAGCGGCCCCATCCCGGCTCCCCCTGCGGGCGCCCGTCGCGCGCCACGAGGCGGCCCCGGCAGAAGGTCATGACCGGTCCGCCCACCACCGCCATTCCGGCGTAGGGGCTCCACCCGGCTTTGCTGATCACCTGGTCATCCCGGATGGTGCGCGGCCGCGCCGGATCGACCAGCGTGATGTCGGCGTCGGCGCCGGGGAGCAGGCTCCCTTTACGGGGATAGTAGCCGAACAGTTGGGCAGGGCGCGCGCAAAGGGCATCCACCACCCTCTCGAGCGTCACCCACCCCTGGTGGACCGCGTGCAGCATGAGCGTCAGGGTCGTTTCCACCCCCGGCAGGCCGAACGGCGCCTTCCAGATGTCCCCCCCCTGCTTCTGCGCGCGGGTGGCCGGCGCGTGGTCGGTCGAGATGTGCGTGATCTCCCCGCTCGCCAGCAGCTGCCACATGCGGCCGGCGTCCTCTCCCCGGGCCAGACGGGCCGGCGGGGTGAACTTGCGGAACGGACCCTGCGTCAGCACCTCGGCTTCCTCGAGGAAGAAGTACTGGGGACAACTCTCCACCCACAGGCGGGCGCCGCGGGCGCGCTCTCGCTGAATGAGGTCCACGGCCTCGGGGTGGCTGGTGTGGGCGATCACGACGCGGGCGCCGGCCAGGCGCGCGATCAGCGCCGTCTCCGCCGCCGCGATCTCCTCGGCCTCCCGCGATCGCCACTCGGGGATGACCCCGTAGTCGCTTCTGCCGGCCTGGCGCAGCGCCTCCTCACGCTCCCGGGTGACCGCATCGTCTTCGCAGTGAACGATCATCAGGCCGTCGATCCGGGCGGCGGCGCGAAAACACTGCAGGAGGTCGCCGGCCAGCATCGCGGGCACGCCGTGGGTTTCGCATCGGAACACCTTGAAGAACGCCGCGCCGGCCTCCCACACCGCGCGCATCTCCGCGAGGCGGTCCGGCCAGACGTGCGCCCCAAGGCCGAAGTCGATCAGCGACCGGCGGTGGAGGTGCGCCACCTTTTGACGCAGGCCGCCGGCATCGCGCACGGGGGCGCCGTGGGTGTGCTCGACCACCGTGGTGGTCCCGCCGGCCGCCGCCGCCGCGCTTCCGGTGATGAAATCCTCGCGCTCCGGGTCGCCGGGGTCCATGAAGTGGACATGGCCGTCGACCACGCCGGGGATCGCCAACAGCCCGCCCGCATCCACGACCTGCGCCGGCGACGCGTCGAGGGCGCCGAGCGCGACAATCCTCCCCTCCCGGACGTGGAGGTCCGCGGGGAAGCGCCCGCCGGGGGTGACCACGGTCGCTCCGCGGATCGTGAGATCGATCACGCGACGCGCACCACGACTCTGCCGGTCGCCCGGTCCTCCCGTACCATCGCCAGGGCTTCGTTCGCGTTGGCCAGCGGAACCATCCCCGAGATCACCGGACGGACGAGGCCGCGGGCCACGAGGCCGAGGGCCTGCCGCAGATCCAGGCGGGTCGCATACCGGGTGCCGAGCACGGTGATCTGGCCCAGCACGAGCCGTTCGGTCGGCAGGGGTGGATACTCGCCGGCCTGGGTGGTATACCCCACGACCACGATCCGCCCGCCGGGGCGAA
>DATHLI010000323.1:0-1818 GCA_035488355.1 bacterium
GAAGGACGACCTGCTGGCCTACCTGCGCCGCCACCGGGTGCCGTTCGTCCAGACGGAGGACCTCGCGGCGGGCGTCCGGGACGTGGACGTGCTGTACGTGACCCGGATCCAAAAGGAACGGTTCGAAAACCAGAATATGGAGGCGTACGAACGGATCCGGGACGCGTTCTCCGTCACCTCGGACATCCTCTCGCACCTCCCCCCGAACACGATCGTGATGCACCCGCTGCCGCGGGTTGAAGGTCCGCACAGCGAGCTGCCGACATCGGTGGATGCGGATCCCCGCGTGATCATCTTCGACCAGACGGAAGCCGGCATGTACGTCCGGATGGGCCTCTTGAAACTGACCTGCGCGGTGGACCGGACGGCGAGCCGGCTCGCCCGATAGGCCGGCCCGGGATCGCGAGGATGCGCAGCGCAGGCCGCGGGGTGTTGCCGGCGTTGGCGGCGATGTGCGCCGTGCTCCTCTTCCCCCCAGGGGCGGGCGCGCACCCGCCGGCGGGCGGACCGGGGAGGCCCGGCCGAGCGATCTTCTGGTGGTCGGACTGGAACTGGGACCCGGCGATCGTGCTCGGGCTCGGGCTGACGGTCCTCGGCTACCTGTGGGTCGCCCGTCGCTTCCCTCCGCGGCGCCGGCAGTGGGCGTGCTTTTGGACGGGCGTGCTCGCCCTGGCCGCCGCGCTGGTGTCTCCGCTCGATGCGGGAGCAGACCTCCTGTTCACGCTCCATATGGCGCAGCACATGCTCCTCCTGCTGGTGGCGCCGCCTCTGCTCGCGCTCGCGGTCCCTCCGGCCCTGATCGGCCGGCTGTACCGGCAGCCGCGTCTGGCCGGCCTGCTGCACAGGATGTGGTCGCCCGTCGCCTCGCTCGTCATGTTCAACGGGGTCCTTCTCTTCTGGCACCTGCCGTTTGCCTACGACGCCACGCTGCGGACCCCTTGGGTCCATGCCGTGGAGCACACGAGCTTCGTCGCCGTGGGGATGGTCTTCTGGGGGGTTATCGTCTCTCCGGCCCCGAGGCTCGTCCGCGCGTCATTCGGGCTCCGGCTCGGCCTGGTGGTCGTGGCCGATCTCGTGAACTTTCTCCTGGGATTCGGCCTGGCGTTCGCCGGCCGGCCGCTGTACGGCCACTACACCGGGGTCCCCCGGCTGTGGGGCCTTTCCCCGCTCGAAGACCTGCACCTGGGCGGAGCCTTGATGTGGGTGATGGGCCAGATGATGTACGCGGTCCCGGCCCTGATCCTGCTCAACGTGCTCCTGCGGCGCGAGAGCGCGGGCGCGGCCTCCGGGCCCGCGGGGGACAGGGCGGAGGAGGAACCCCGCCGAACTCACCGGCGTGCCCGACCCGCTGCTCACGCTCCATGACGTCGGGAAATCCTTCGGCGGCATCGCCGCCGTGCGAGGTGTCAGCGCCGCGCTCGGGGGCGGCGAGGTGCGCGGGCTGATCGGCCCCAACGGCTCCGGCAAGACCACCTTGTTGAATGTCATCGGCGGCCAGCTGCCCGCGGATGAGGGCGAGGTCCACCTCGACGGCCGGCCGATTCAGGGGCTGCCTCCCGACGCGGTGGCCCGGCTCGGGGTCGCGCGGACCTTTCAACTGCCGCGGGTCTTCCGGCACATGACGGTCCTGGACAACCTCCTGCTCCCGGTGTGCGCGGACCACCGGCGTGCGCCGTGGTCCGAGGGGCTGGGCGACGCCCGGCGGATCCTCCGGCTCGTCGGGCTCGACCGGCTGGCCGATGCGGAGGCCCGGATCCTGTCCGGCGGGCAGGCGATGCTGCTCCAGCTCGCCCGCTGCCTCGTCCAGCGGCCGCTGCG
>DATHLI010000324.1:0-7550 GCA_035488355.1 bacterium
TAGATCGTCCGCAGCACGTTCTTGGCCGGCAGCGGCGCGTTGAAGATCAGCGCCAGGCCCAGCGAGGCGAACCAGATGAGGACGCAGGTCCCGAAGACGTAGTACGCGGTGACGCCGACCGACTGGTGGAACAGCGGGTCCCCGAGCAGCGCCGCGTAGTTGCGCAGGCCCACAAACCGGGGCGGGCTCAGCAGATCGTAGCTGGTGAGGCTCAGGTAGAACGCCTGCAGCATCGGGATGAACTTGAAGACAACGAGCAGCAAGAACATCGGGGCGAGAAACAGATAGCCCCAGGCCTGGTGCCGGGCCTCGGCCGACCGCAGCCACGGCCGCGCCCGCCCCACGGCGCGCGCCTTGGCCGGCATTCCGGCCGACGTCGTGCGAAGGCCCGCCATGCTGTTATCCCAGCCGCAGCAGCCGCGCCAGGTTGCCGCCCAGCACCCTGGCTTCCCGCTCGCGGGCCAATCCGCAGGCGCGCACCGTCTCGACCGGCGTCTCGTCGCCCATGTCGAACGGATAGTCCGTGCCGATCACGACGTGATCATCGCCCAGGCGGTCCACCAGGAATCGCAGCGCCGGCGCGTTGTGCGTAAGGGTATCACAGTAGATGCTTCCGAGATATTCGCTGGGGCGCCGCGGCAGGCGGGCGCGGAGTTCCGGCCGCACCCGGTAGCCGTGATCGAGCCGCCCGATCTGGTAGGGAAAGTAGCCGCCGCCATGCGCGAGGATGACCGTCAAGTCCGGACAGCGCTCGAAGACCCCGCCGACGATCAGCCGCGCGGCCGCGAGGGCCGTTTCCGTCGGAAAGCCCACGAGGTTCCACAGATGGTAGTCCCGCAGCCGGCGCATCTCCCCCCAGTTCTGCGGGTGCAGGAAGAGCGGCGCGCGAAGGCGGGCCGCCGCCGCAAACACCGGCAGCAGGCCGGGATCGTCCAGGTCCCTGCCGTTGATGTGCGTGCAGATCTCGAACCCGCGCAGGCCGAGCTGCGTGACCCCCCGCTCGAGCTCGCGCGCGGCCCGCCCGCCGTCCTGCATCGGCAGCGTGCCCAGGCCGACCAGGCGATCGCCGTGGGCCTTCGCCAGGGCCGCGATGCCGTCGTTCATCAGCCGCGCGATCTGGTCCCCGAGCTCCGGATCGGCCCAATAGAAAAACTGGCCGGGCGACGGTCCGATCGCCGCCGCGTCCAGCCGCCGCCGGTCGAGCCCCTCGAGGATCAGGCGCTCGTCGGATAGCCGTGGATCCACTTCGTTGTCGGGTTCGACGACCACGGTGTCCGGCGCGTGATACACGGTGAATTCGCGGCCGCCGCGGCGCTGGATCTCCATCACCTGCCGGAACGTCCCCCGCCGCACCGCCTCGAGAAACACCGGGGGCACGACGTGGAAATGCACGTCGATCGATTCCATCGCGTTAGGGGGTGGACGCCCGGGTGAACTCCTGCTCCGCCTCGGCCAGGGCCGAGCGGGGATCGACGTCTTTCAGCACGACCTTGTCGACCATCCTCGCGATGATGGTCTGGAGGTCGGCGTAGTAGGTCGTCCGTCCGAGCGGCCTCCCCACCGACATGTCGTGGGTGAACGCCGACATGAACGGCGTGTTGCGCGCCACCGGCATGCCGAGCCAGCCTTGGGTGCCCTGCAGGAACTGAATCCGCTGCCAAAAGACCTCGGGCTTCGAGCTCATGAAGTGGATGAGGTCCCAGGCCACGCGTTTTCGGGCCGCCGACGCCCTGGTGTTCACGGTCCAGTTGAACGAGTAAATGAGCGTGGCGGGATGGTCCGGCCGCAGTTGGGGCAGCGGGGCGACCGTGTAGTTGCCTTGCATGGCCGGGTTGATGCGTTCCACGATCTTCCCCACGTGCGGCCCGGCGAAGGTCATCGCATCCTGCTCCACCGCGAAGTCCTGGTAGGGCGACGAGCAGGTGTTGTTGGTCACGGCCGGCGCGACCACGAGGCTCTTCCAGACAGCGAGCGCCCGCTGGCCGGCGTCGCTGTTGAAGGCCGGCTTGCCGTCCTTGATCACCTCGCCGCCTGCCTGGTACACGAGGATATGGAAGATGTGCGCCTGCCAGTGCCCGTCATCGCAGATGTAGCGCATTTCGAAGCCCTTCTGGACGACCCGATCGCCCTGCTTCTTGGTGAGCGCTTTGTTCAGCCGGGCGACGTCATCCCAGGACTTGGGGGCGTCCTTCACCGGATCAAGGCCGGCCGCGCGGAACAGCCGATTGTTGATGTACAGGCTGTGCGCGTTCAGCTGGTCCGGCACGGCATACAGGCTGTGGCCGGAGATGAGCGCATCCAGAATATGTGGGAGGTAGAGCGCGACGACCCCGTCCACGCTGGTCTGTCCCCAGGCCGCGGGCGGGAGGGGTTCCACCGCCTTGGCCGCGATGTACTTCTGCAGATTCGCGTCGGAGGCCTCAAAGATCTCCGGAGCCGTGCCGGCGGCAATCGCCGCGGCCACTTTCAGCGATTTCACGTCGGTCTCGAACTTCACCGTGACGTTCGGGTGCATCTGCTCGTACTGAGCGATCAGTTCCCTGAGCAACGCGGACTTGGTCCCGTCGCCGCCGTCCCACTCGTTGAGCGTCACCGCCTCGGTTGGCAGCACCCAGCCGGCGGCGGTGGCCGCCGGCGGCGCGCCGCGCAGGACACCGGCCCCGAGGCTGACGGCGAGCACCACGAGCAGGCCCAACATCCCACGGCGGCATCGCATCACGGATCTTCCCCCTTTTATGGCGAGCGTCTCTTCAGCCGGCCCGGCGAAACTCGAGCACGCTGAGGCCTTCGTACCGGTCGATGGCGAACACCAACCCCCGGCGATCGACGAACACGTCGTTCGTCTGAGGGACCCGCCGTCCCTGCGCCGCGGGCGGCACGTACGCCGCCGCCTCCTCAGGGCGGTAGGGATTGGAGATGTCCACCGCGCGGACGCCGCCGCTGAACCAGGCCACGAACACGATGTTGTCCTCGCGCACGTGCTCCCACGGCTGGTGCGCGCCGAACCGCTGCCCGGGCACAGCGAGCCCCGCCGGATCGACGTGGTAGGTCGCGACCGGCACCGGGCGCGCTTCATCGGTGATGTCCAGCACCCACATGAACGCGGGCGGGTCTTCGAGCACGTCGTCGGTGACGTCCTCGTCGGTCACGACGGCGAACCGGCGGTTCCGAATGCGGTGCGGCACCGGCAGAAAGGTGTGGGTGGGGGCCGCGTACGGCGGATCCCACGCCGCGGCGCCCACGGTGCGCGGACGCCGCAGATCCGAGATATCGACGATCATGACGCCGGCATGGCCGCACGCCGCGTAGGCCCGGTCGCCGCGCGCCAGCGCAAGATGCACCCAATGATCGAGCGGCAGCGGCTCGGTGGACGCCCCCGCCTCCTGGCCGGGAAAGGCCCACTGCCCGACGGGCGCCGGATGCGCCGGATCGGCGACGTCGACGATGAGCAGGATGTTCGAGCGGAACCCGGGCCATTCGGTCGACAGGAACGCGTGCGTGCCCTGGAGATCGAAGCGGTGCACACCGCGTCCGGCGGTGCGGAAGAAGGCGATCTGGCGGGGCGCGCGGCGGTCCGCGATATCGAAGACTTTGAGGCCCACGGCCGGTGCGCGGCCGCGGTCGTTCTCGGGGAAGCGTTCGTAGTTCACGAACATCACGTCGCCGGCGACGCGGACCTTGTGCGAGTGGATGTCGCCCGGAACGCCGAGCTGCGCGACCACACGCGGATGCGCCGGGTCCGCGACGTCGAGAATCGTGGTGCCGTGCGGCGGCGCCATGTGGCCGACGTACGCGTACCGTCCGTCGACGACGATCTGCCCCCCGCCCGGCAGAGCGAGAGACCCCACCGGCTCGAGCGTCGCCCCTCTCGACGGACCGGTCACTCCGACCAGTCCCGCAGCTCGGCCACCACCGCCTGTTCGATCCGGCGCAGGGAAGCGGCCTCCGGACCCCTCCACTCGTAGGCCAGCGGCGACACCGCGACCGGCGCCCAGGCCTGGTCCCGGACCTCCGCCACGGCCATCTCCCACATGGCCATCGCGAACGGGGCGGCCTCGATCCGCGCACGCCGCATCCGCGCCGGCCCCTTGACCAGCCCGATGATGTTGTCGCGGCCGATCACCTGGAGGGCCGCTTTCCCGTCGCGTTCGAGGTTGGCCAGCGTCATGCTCCCGTGGTCGGCCACGAACCGCACGCGGTCCGGGGCGATCGCAACGGCCCAGGTCATCGCCGCGTGCGCCCACCCATCGGCGCCGACGGTCAGCAGCACCGCGGGGGCGCCGGCGCCGAGCAGGGCCGCCAGCCGGTCCGGGAGCACGCTGGTCGTTTTCACGGGCCGCCGCGCCCCCAATGCCGGCGCCTGCCCGCCGGGCCTAGCCCGCCACCTTCCCGGCCGCGGCGCCGCGGGCCGCCGGCCGGCGCGGCGCGGCTCCGTCCGAGGACAGGACGGCGTCCCACTTCTTCAGCACCTCGGCGCGGCGCTCCGGGCTCGATTCGGCGACCGGGGGAAACTTGTCCCGCCACTCGAAGGGTCTGGTGGCGTCGATGATCGCCCGAGAGTTCAGGCCCTTTTGCCCCGGCGGGATGATCGGGTCCAGCGGACCGCTCCAGCAGCGGCGCAGGATGTCGATGTCCTTCTCCGGATCGCAGCGGGTGCAGATCGCCCACATGACCTCCTCGAGGTTCATCACGTCGATATCCTCGTCGACCACCACCGCAAAGCGGCCCAGGTACGCCCCGGCGTGGCACTGCGAGGCCACGAGCGCCGCCTGCTTGGCATGCCCGGAGTAGCGCTGCCTGACCGCCACCACCGTAAACAGCCGCGACCCACCCACCTCGTGGCACCACACGCCGGTCACGTCGGGGACGCCCGCCAGGGCGAGCTCCTCGTCGATCGCCGCCGCGCGCAGGAAGGCGCGGTAGTAGGCCAGTTCGGACGGGGGCTTGACCGGCGGGGAGCCGAGGAGAATCGGATTGTTGCGGTGGTAGAGCGCCTGGACCTTCACCACCGGCTCTTCCCGCTGCGCGCTGGCGTAGTAGCCCGTCCACTCGCCGAACGGCCCTTCCGGCAGCTTGTGACCCGGGTCCACAAAGCCCTCGATCACGATCTCGGCATCCGCGGGGATGGGCAGCCCCGTCACCGGTCCTTCGATGACCTCGACGGGCCGGCCCTGCACTCCCCCCACCCAATCGTACTCCGACATCCCCCAGGGAATCTCCAGCGATCCGGCCATGAAGATCGCCGGATCGTGGCCGAACGACATCGCCACCGGCATGGGGCCGCCGCGGGCGAGCCACTTGTCGCGCTGGATCCGCCCCTGCTTGCCGGGGGAGATGTAGAAGCCCACCTCGTTCCGGGTGTGGATCATCACCCGGTAACACCCCAGGTTCACCCACCCCTCGTCGGGGTCGCGGGTGATGTCCACGCTCCCGGTGCCGATATACCGGCCGCCGTCGTGTTCGTGCCATTTGGGGGTGGGAAACTTGAACACATCGACGTCGCCGCCGCGCAAGACATTCTCCATGACCGGGCCGTCTTTCACGACCTTCGGAGGAATCGGCCGGAGACCCCGCTTCTTCTCCTGCCACAGGTGCAGCAGCGTCTTGATGTCCCGATCGGTGGGAAGGCCGAGCGTCATGGCCAGGCGCCGCGGCCCGCCCAGCGCATTGGCGACGATGCGGTAGCCCGCCGGGTAGCCGGCGATCTCGTCGAACAGGAGCGCCGGGCCGTGGCGGTTCATCACGATTTCGGTGATGACGCCGATCTCCACGTCCCAGTCGGCCTTCCGGACGACCTTGAGTTCGCCGAGCTCTTCCACCTGCGCCGTCCAGCCCCGCAGGTCGCGATAGCTCATCGTTCTCTCCCTCCTTCGATCTCTTGCCCGTCCAGATGCAGAAGCCGGCAGGCGGTGTCCCCCAGGATGGCCTCAGCCGATCCCTGCGGGAGTCCGAGGCTCCGGATCGATGTGATGTAGTCGCGGATGGCGGGGATCCCCTTTCCCGTCTGGGTGGTCGCCCCGGTGAAGTCCTGTGGATAATCGGTGGCAAAGACCAACCGGTCGGGCCGGATCCCTTCGAGCGCGCAGCGCAGAGCGACGGGCCCCCCTTCGAACCCGGCCGTGTCGAAGTAGAGACGGTCGAAGGACTCCTCGAACGGCCGCCGCAGGGTGCCGAACCGCCCCGACTTGCCCGCCAGCCGCTCCTTCACCGCCGCGATCCCGCCGCCGAAGTGCGCAAAGACGAGCGTCAAGTCCGGCAGTTCCTCCATCACGCGCCCGGCGATGACTCGCGTCACCGCCACCTGCAGGTCGACCTCACGACCGATGATCCGGGTAAGATCGTACTCCCGGAGGAGCGCATAGCCTCCGGGAAGCTGCGCCGGGTGCACGAAGACCGCGAGGCCGAGCGCGCACACTTTTCGATAGAACGGCGTGAGCGCCGGAGCATCCAGCGGCAGCCCGTTCACCTGAGAGGTGATCGTCGCGCCCCGGAGGCCCAACTCTCTCACCGCCCGGTCGACCTCCCGCAGGCCGGCCTCTTCGAGGACGGGGGCGTGCGCCAGGCCGGCAAACCGGCTCGGGTACTGACGCTGGATCTCCGCCAGCCGGTCGTTGATGAGCCGGCAGTCGTCCAGGGAAGCATCCCACCCCAGGTTGCAGGAGAGCACCGCCAGATCGATGCCCGCCTGATCCATGTCCCGGAGCTGGCCGGGAACGTCGTAGAGCTTGTCGTGCAGCGTGAACTTGGGGACGCCCTCCTCGATCAGATTCCGCTGTTCTCCGGGCGCAAAGCCCCTACGGGCGGCGAGCTCCACGGGCACGAAGTGATGCTGGAAATCGACGATCACCGATCGATCACCACGTCCACGACGGCCGGCCCGCCGCCCTCTTTCATGGCCCGGATCGCCCGATTCAGCGCGGGAGCGATCTGCGCTGGATCCTCGACCGGGCCGTCCCCGTACGCCCCGAAAGCGCGGGCCATCGCCGCGAAGTCCACCGGCGGGTCTTCGATCCGGATCCCGACCACGCGGTTCTCGACCGGCCGCCCCCGGGCCTGGGCCACGAGCGCCTGGTGATGCTCGTCGTTGTAGTACGTGCGGTTGTTGCAGACGACGAAAAGGAGCGGGATTCGGTGACGGACGGCGGTCCAGATCGCGCTCGGCGTGTAAAGGAGATCGCCGTCCGGCTGCAGATCCACGCACACCCGGCCCGTGCCCCGATGGGCGAGCGCCGCCCCGATCGATGCGCCCGCGCCGTATCCCAGCCCCGCGCCCCCGCTGTTCCCCAGGTACTGGTGCGGGCGGGTCCAATCCCACAGGCTCCGCGCCCAGCCGTCCAGCGTGCCGTTCACCAGCACCCAGTCTTCGTTCCGCAGAAGATCCCACACCTCCGACGCCAGCCGCGCCGGCGCGATCGGCCGGGCGTTCCACGATTCCTCGCACGCGGTCCGCGCCTCGCGGCGGAGGGCCTCGTGCCGCGCCCGCAGCCGTTCTGCGCGAAGGCGGCGGGCCGCGGCTTCGCCGTCCGCGCCGAGCGCCCGGAGGCACGCCG
>DATHLI010000325.1:0-11977 GCA_035488355.1 bacterium
AATCCGGCCTGGGCCTGGCTGTAGACGTAGTAGGCCAGGCCTTCCTTGTCCCGGAGCGTCGCGCCGAGCCGCCCCATCAGGCCGAGCCGCCCGAGGATGAGGTCGGCCAACATGCCCGCGTAGAAATCTTCGCTCATCCGGCTGAACCCCGGGACCCCGAGGACGATGTCGGCCTGGCTCTTTCCGGGAATCGCCAGCACCCGGCGCTGGACGGACGAGGCGGGACCGGCCTGTGGGGGCGCGATCGCCGCGATCGGGCCGCCCGCGCGCCGTCCGTTCCACAGCGCGCCGAGCTGTTCCAGAATCCGCGGGGCCGTCACCTCTCCGACGACCGTCAGGATCAGGCCGTTGGCCCGGTAGAGGCGGCGGTGGTACTCGATCAGGTCCTCCCGGGTGATGGCGCCGACGGTCTCCTCGTCGCCTTCCGGGGTCCGGTGGTGGGGATGCTCCGGAGGATAGGCCAAGGCCCGGAACGTCTTCTCCGCGGTGACCCGGGTGTCGAGGCGGCCCTCCCGGATGCCGGTGATGATCCGGGCGCGCTGCTTCTCGACCTCTTCGGCGGGGAATGTCGGCCGCTGCATCACCTCCGCCACCAGTTCGAGGACGCGCTCGGTGTCCTCCGCCAGGCATCGCGCCGACACCGTCACGCCTTCGAGATCCGCCCGCACGTTCAGGCTCGCCCCGAGGGAATCCAGGACGAGCGCGAGGTCCTGGGACGTGTACGCGGCGGTGCCGCGGGTGAGCATGGAGGCGGTGAAGAGCGCGAGTCCTTCGCGGCCGGGCGGATCGTACACCGCCCCCGCGCGGAGGTATCCCAGGACGGTCACGGCGGGATTGGCCCGCTTCTCACGGATCAACGCCACGGACCCATCGCCGAACGGCCGGCGCACCACGGACTCGGGCGTGATCGGAACGGCCGGTCCGCGTGTGCTGACGTTACGCATGCACCACCGCCTCCGGGACCCGCGCGGGCTCGGGGATGTACCAGCCGACCGTCCGGTTGACCTCGGCGAACACTTTGGCGGCCGCCCGCTGCATCGCCTCGGGGGTCACCGCGGTCACCCGGTCCAGGAACCGTGCGAGATACTCGCTGTCCGCCACGATCTCGCTGCTGCCGAGCAGGACCGCCTGCCCCGAGACGCCGTCGGCGGCGTAGACCCACTGGGCGCGGGCCTGCTTGTGCACCTTGTCGAGTTCCTCCGCGCCCACCGGCTCCTCGACCAGGCGCTGCAGCTCGGCGAGCACCGCCGCTTCGACGCGCTCCGGGGGGACGCCGGGCCGCAGCGCGGCGCCGATCTCGAAGAGCGTGGGGTCCAGCGTCGGACGGAAGGAGCTGCCGGCGTCGACGGTGAGCTGCCGTTCCACCAGCGCGCGATACAGCCGGCTGCTGCGCACGCCCATCGCCTCGCCGCCGAACACCCCGGGCCCTTTGAATCCTGAGAGCACGCCGTCCAGCACCAGACAGGGGAAAAAGTCCGGATCCGTCGCGGCGGGCGCGTGAAACGCCATCTGGAGCTGCGGCACCGCCCCGCCTGGGCGCCGGACCATCACCCGGCGCTCGCCTTCCTGTGGAGGCTCCACGCTCCTCACCGGCGGCGGCTTCGGGCCGGGCGGAATGGGTTCGAACGCCTCTCGCACGCGGGCGAGCAGGGCCTGGCTGTCGAAGTCTCCCACCGCCACCAGGACGGCGTTGTTGGGAATGTAATAGGTCCGGTAGTGCCGGATCAGATCATCGCGCGTCATGGCCAGGAGGTCGCTCTTGTACCCGATGACCGCGTGCCGGTAGGTGTGCACCCGGTACGCCGCGGCTTCGACTTCTTCGTAGAGCGCGTACTCGGGGTTGTTCTCGGCCCCTTCGCGCTCCGAGATGATCACGGTGCGCTCGCTCTCGACTTCTTCAGGATCGAACAGCGAGTGGGTCATCCGGTCGGACTCGATCTGGATCCCCAGGCCGACGTGCTCGGCGGGCAGGGTTTCGAAGTACGCCGTAAAATCCTTCCAGGTGAATCCGTTCCAGCTGCCGCCGTGGCGGTTGACGAGACGGGAGAACTCTCCCTTCCCCAGCGTAGGCGTGCCCTTGAAGAGCATGTGCTCAACCCAGTGAGAGATGCCGGTGATACCCGGAACCTCGTTGCGGCTCCCGACCCGGTACCAGGCCCAGAAGGTCGCAACGGGAGCCGTGTGGACCTCGCGCAGCAGGACGACCAGGCCGTTGGACAGCACGCTTCGAGTTGTCGGCTCCATGCGGCTCCTCTCATTCTCCGTGACGCGGCCGGTCCGCGCCATCTTCCGGCGGGCAAAGCACGGCTCGGCGGGGCATCCCGGGATCGCCCTTCCTTTCGGCCCCATAGATATGCCCCCCTGCCATCGAGAACGGCGGGGGGAGGGAGATCTGTTCCCGGTATGGTGATCCACGCCCTCACGTCTCCTGGCCTGTCCGAGCGAGCAATCAGGCGATTGAGAGAGCAAATTCTACGCCATCACCGTGTACGGTCAAAATCACACGCGTTGAGGTTTATCAGGGCGGTGGGGTACTGCTATGCGTTCACTCCAGGCCCCGGGAGGCTGCCGAGCCTCTTTGAGGTGCTCGACACCCGGAGCGAGGACCGGCGCTGGGCTTGGGCCTGGGACTGGAAGGAGGCGCTGCCGTCGGAGAAGCGGGTGTTCTACGGCCGGATCCTTGCGCGAAAGCCGACGTTCATCTCGTTGGAGTTTCTGCCGCACTTCTTCGCGCTCACCGGAAATGTGGGGGATCCGGACGACTACTCGCGGTTGTACGAAGCGGGCCGCCTCTCCGCGCTCGCGAAGCGGGTCTACGAGGTCGTTGCGGCCGGCGGGCCGCTGACGACCCGGCAGATCCGGGCGGCGGTGGAGCCCGACCGCAGGGGGAGCAGCGCGCGCCTCCTGAGGGCGCTCGCCGAACTGCAGCACCTGTTCCTGCTCGCCCGGACCGGCGAAGTGGGCGACAACCCGGGCAACTACGCCTTCGTCTGGGATCTGCTCGCGCGGTGGCTCCCCGACGTGGCCGGCCGGGCCGCCGGGATCTCGCACCGGGCCGCCGCGGCCGCAGTGCTCGGACAGTATGTGCGGATCACCGGGGCTCCGCGCCCGGAGGAGGCGGCGGCGCTGTTCGGGTGGCCGCCGTCCGTGCTCGCCGCCGCGGTCAACGACCTCCGCGGGGAGTCCGTGCTCGACCTGGCGCGCGGGCCCGATGGCGAGGATCGGCTGGTCCTGCGAACGACCCTGGCACGGCTCTCTGCGAGGTGATCGTGGATGCGCGTTGACCTGAACGTCGCCAATTTCGCCGCGCCCGGCGGGCCGGCCGGGCTGGCCGAGCATCTGGCGCGGGTGGCGCGCCGCGCCGAAGACGCCGGGTTCGAGAGCCTCTGGGTGTGGGATCACTTCTTCTGGGATCAAACCCCGATCGGTCCGGGCGTCACCGACCGTGAGATGATCGAAGCCTATACCACGCTGGGCTTCCTCGCCGGCGTCACCCGCACAATCAAGCTGGGCACCCTGGTCGCCTCCGCCACCTATCGCCATCCCGGCGTGTTGATCAAACAGGTCACCACCCTGGATGTGCTCTCGGGCGGCCGCGCCATCTTCGGCATCGGCGCCGGCTGGTTCGAGGAAGAGCATCGCGCGCTCGGCATCCCCTTCCCGGCCATGAAAGAGCGGTTCGAACGTCTCGAGGAGACCGTGCAGATCGCGCTGCTCATGTGGGGCGACGAAGGGCGCTACGATCGGGCCAAACCGTTTCTGGGCAGGCACTACCGGCTCGAGCGGACCCTCAACGTGCCCCAGGCGCTCCGGCGGCCGCGCCCGCCCATCTTGATCGGCGGCAGCGGCGAGCGTAAAACGCTGCGCCTGGTGGCTCAGTACGCGGACGCCTGCAACCTCAACGGCCGCTTCACCGCCGACCAACTCGCCCATAAACTGGAGGTGCTGCGGAGTCACTGCGAGCGGCTGGGCCGCTCCTACGACGCCATCGAGAAAACGCTGTATGCCCGCCTCCACGTCACCCAGACCGGTCACAGCGGCACCATGTCGACCTCGCAGGCCGTCGCCTATTGCCGGACGCTGGCCGACCTCGGCTTCGACACCCTGGTCCTGGTGGATGACACCTTCAATATCTACGACCCCGCCGCGCTCGATCTCTGGGCGAAGCTGATTCCGGCCATTCAGCGGATCCCCACGGCCGGGCGCTGATCGCTCGCGCGCCGGACTCCCCCGGCCGGCGTCAGGAAGGTGGTCCGACCGAGCCCCCCGAGGCTACGCCGCCCGCCGGATCGCGGCCTCCACTTCCTCGTACGCCGGCTCCACGCCGGGCTTGTCCGCGATCCACGTGTAGACGACCTTGCCGGACCTGTCGATGACAAAGACCGATCGCTTGGCGATGCCGTTGAGGAGCCCGCCCAGGAACGCGCCGTCGTACACGCCGTACGCCTTCATCGCCTCGTGGTTGAAATCGCTCAGCATCAACTGCTTGAGATTGAGCTGCTTGGCCCACTCGGCCAGGGTGAACGGAGTGTCGGCGCTGATCCCGATCACCTGGGCCTTCAACGAATCGAGCCTGGTGTAGTCGTCCCGGAACCGGCACATCTCCTTCGTGCACGTCCCCGTAAACGCCGCGGGGAAAAATGCGAGCACCGCCGTCTTGCCGCGGAACTCGCTGATCTTTACAGGCTTGCGCTCCCCGCTTACCAACGTCGCATCCGGCGCCTGCTGGCCTACCTCCACTGGCATCCCGGGCCTCCTTTGTAGCGCACATCTGGCTCGCACCGGGAGCACCGATCGGACGGCCTCCCGGCGCAACCTCGTCTTCCTTTAAGTATGGTACGCTAGAAGCCGATTGGTTTCATCCCAGCACCTCCAAGGAGGTCAACGATGGCAGCCGTCAGCCGGGCCGATGTGACATGGGAAGGCGACCTGTTGAAGGGCAGGGGCGCGGTCACCGCCGCCACCAGCCGGGCCTTCAGCGCACTGCCGATCTCGTGGGCCGCGCGCAACGAGGCGACCGTGGGGAAGACGAGCCCCGAAGAGCTGATCGCGGCCGCCCACGCCGGCTGCTTTGCGATGGCGCTGTCCTTTGGGCTGGCCAACGCCGGGAAACCGCCGCAGAAACTCGAGGTCAGCGCGGCGGTGACCTTCGACAAGGTCGAGGCCGGCTTCCGGATCGTCTCGAGCGCGCTCACGGTGCGCGGCTGGGTGCCGGGGCTGGATGCCGAGGGCTTCCGGAAGGCCGCCGAAAGCGCGAAGGACGGGTGCCCGGTCTCCCAGGCGCTCAAGGGGAACGTCAGGCTCAGCATCGCGGCGACCCTGGCCGGTTGACGCCGCCTCGAGCCGCGCGGCCGCCGCGGGCGCGGCCGCCGCACTCCTCCCGCGGCCGGCGGGAGGCGCCGGCCAGGTCTCAGCGGGCGAGAAATCGGGCAAGATAGAAGCGTGGACATCTCGCAGACCCTCGTCAGCACAACGTCGATTGTTGCCGTGCTGTTCTATGGGGCCATCCTGTTCGACGGTGGGAGGGCGGCCTCGCGGCATATCCGGGCCGGGGAACCCCGGTGGGCCTGGGGAGCGACCCTGCTTGCCGTCGGCATCATCCTGGCCAACGAGATCGTGACGCGGTGGGAGCGCTGGCACAGCATCTTCGGGTGGCCTCCTCTGTTTGCCCCCACGCTGGCAGCCAGCCTGGCCTGGGCCGGGTGGGCGGAGATCCGACGCCAGGGCGCGCCGCCGGGATGGATGGGGTCAGGCACGGCGTTTTTCCTGTCGGGATCGCTGTTCAGCCAGTCGCTGCTCGGCGTGGGCGTGAAGTTTCACCCGCTGGTGGTCCCGCTGCTGGGCCTCGTTCTCGCGGTCGCCGTGGGCCTGATGGGGTGGGCGCTCTTGGAACGCACTCCCGTGCGCAGAACGCCTTGGGTCCTCAAGATCGCCTCCGGAAGTTTCGGACTGGGGTTGTGGCTCGTGGTCTCCACCTGGACCACGGTCTTCTCCATACGGTGGCATTAGCCGCCGGAGAGCCCCACGCTCCGGCTATCCCCGGAGGCCCGTCGTCCCGATCCCCTCGATGATCTGGCGCTGCGCCAGCAGGAAAGCGCCGGCCGTCGGCAGGACGACCATCACCGCCGCCGCCATCAAGAGGGTATAGTCCGTGCTCACGTTCTGAGAGAACGCGAGCAACCCCACCTGCACCGTCCGCATGTTGTCCGTCGAGGTCGCGACCAGCGGCCACAGCAGGTCGTTCCAGGCCCGGAGGAACGCCAGCAGCGCCACAACGGCGAGGCCCGGCCGGGAGAGCGGGACCACGATGCGCCGCAGGAAGTAGCCCGGCGGGCAGCCGTCCACCCGCGCCGCGTCCCACAAATGCCGGGGAATGCCCAGGAACACCTGGCGGAGCAGAAAGACCGACAGGACGCTGGCGCCCATGGGGATGATGAGCGCGAGAAAGGTATTGTACCAGTGCAGGGCGGTGATCACCACGAAGTTCGGGATCAGCGTGATCTCCGGCGGCACGAGGAGCGTCGCGATGAAAGCGCCGAAGAGGATCCGGCGCCCCGGAAACTCGAGAAAGGCGAAGGCATAGGCGGCCAGCGCCGAGGTCAGCGTGACGCAGGCCGCCACACCGGTTGACTGAATCAGCGAGTTGAGGAAGTACCGGGAGAACGGCGCTGCCGCCAGCGCGCGGGCGTAGTTCTGCCAGAGCCAGTCGTGGGGGACCAGCGCGGCCGGGAAGCGAATCGCCTCGACATTCGACTTGAGCGACGACGTCAGCATCCAGAGGAAGGGGAACGCGGTGACGGCTGCTCCCGAGAGGAGCAGGAGATGCGCCGCCGCCGTCCGCGAGATCCGCACCGGTCCCTATCCGCCGAGGTAGTGGACACGGCGCTCGCCGATCCGCATCTGCAGGGCCGTCAGCGCCAGCAGAATCGCGAACACGACGAACGCCGCGGCCGTCGCGTACCCGACCCGGAACTCCGTGTAGAACGTCGTGAAGATGAACAGGGTGACCACCCGGGTCGTCCCCAGCGGCCCCCCCGCCTCCGCGCCGCCGCTGACCCCGCCCCCCGTCAGCGTGTAGACGATCGCAAACGACTGAACGGCGCCGATCGTCGCGACCACGGCCAGGAAGAACGTTGTCGGGGAAACCAGGGGAAGCGTGATCCGGCGCAGGAGCCCAAAGCCCCCGGCCCCATCCAGGCGCGCGGCCTCGTGGATCTCGGTGGGGATCGCCGTGAGGCCTGCCAGGTAGACGACGGCGTGGAAGCCCGTGTAGTACCAGATGGTGACGGCCGTGACGCACACCAGCGCCAGCGACGGACCCGCGAAGAGCCCCCGGCCGAAGTGCAGGAGCGCCAGGATGCTCCGCGGCTCGAGCAGCCACCGCGGGGTCGGGAGGTGCAGGACGCGCAGCAGCGCGTTGAGCAGCCCAAAGTTGGCGTTGAAGATCCACGACCACACCAGACCCATTGCCACCATCGAGGTGATGTACGGCAGGAAGTAGACGAGGCGATAGGCGGCGCGGCCGTGGATCCTCTGGCTGAGCAGATAGGCGACCGTGAAGCCGAGCACGATCTCGGCCGGCACGACACCGATCACGTAGTAGGTGGTCACGAGGAGCGCCCGCCAGAAGTCGGCGTCGTGCAGGAGGGCCCGGTAGTTGGACAGACCGACGAAGGCCTCCCGGGTGAGGCCCCAGCGAAACAGGGACACATACGCGCCGTAGAACAGTGGATAGATGTGGAAGGCGGCCAGCAGCACCGCCGCGGGAGCAAGGTAGAGGTAACCGGCGAGGCTCCCGCGGCCCGGGCGCCCGCGGAGGCGCGCCGCAGCGGAGACCCCGGTGAGGACCATCAGCCGCGGAGGATCGCGTTCGCTTTTGCGGCGGCTTCCTGCAGCGCGTCCCTCGGAGCCTGCAGCCCCACGACCGCCTTCGTGATGGCGTCCTGGAGCAGGGGATCGATCCGCACCCAGGCGGCGACATTGTCCGGCATGGGGTGCGCGTAGTCCAGCGACTCGAGCGCGGCCCGCTGGCGGGGATCCCTCGCGAACAGGTCCCGCATCGGGGGCATGGCGAGCGCCGACCTCCGGAGGGGCAGGTAGTGGGACCGCGCCGCCCACAACGCCGTCTGCTCCGGCTCGGCCCACCACTTGAAGAAGGCCCACGCGCCGGCCTGCGCCTCCGGCCTGGCCTTGGCGAAGATCACCCCGTTGCTGCCGAACAGAATCGTCGCCTTGTTCGCGCCGGCGGGCAGCGGCGCAACCCCGAGATCCCACGCGCCCTTGAGGTCCTGCTGAATGTACTGCTGGGATACGATCGTAGACACCGCGAAGCAGATCTTCTGGGCGACAAGATCGTTCTGCCAGTCGAACTGCTTGGTCAGGTACATGATCTTCCGGTCGTACAGGTCCTTCAGGAAGGCCAGCGCGCGCACCCCGGCCTCGGCGTGGAACAACACCGAGGTATCGTCCATGCTGAGCAGCCTGCCGCCGTTCTGGTAGAGGAGGGCGGCGAACAGTTCGCTCCCGGGGGTCCATCCCATCCCGGCCGCGACCGCCCCGGCCCGCATCGCCTTCTCGGACGCGGCGGCGACGTCATCCCAGGTCCTGGGCACATCGAGGCCCAGGGACTTCAGCATCGTGCCGTTGTAGTAGAAGACCAGCACGGACTTGTTGAACGGCCACGAGACCAGCGCGGCCTTGTGCTCGACCCGGTAGGTGTTGTCCTCGCGGAACCCCGGGAAGATGTCGGCCAGGCTCGATCTGGAGAGACCGTCGGGACCGTCGGCGAACCGCTGGACGGGCACCAGCAGGCCCGCCCGCAGGTACGCGGCCACAGCCCCGTAGGCGCCGGCCTGGGCCGCGTCGGGTTGGGCGCCCGCCGCGACCGAGCTCATGATCTTCTGGTTGAGGGCGGTGTAGTTCCCCACGAACTCCGGCTGGAGTCGATACGTCGGGTGCGAGGCGTTGAACTGTCCGGCGAGATCGGACAGGATGGTCCCGAGCGGGCCCGAGTTCGCATGCCAGAACGCCACCGGCACCGGGGCGTCCGCAGCGGCCGCGGACCCGCCGCTCCCGCGCGGCGCGATCCAACCGTCGAGCGCCAGGCCTCCGGCGGCCCCGATGACGCGGCCCAGCAGCGCCCGGCGGCCCATCCGCGTGCCGTTGTCAAAGGCCATCGCAATGAGCAGATTTTGGTGCGCGCCGGGGATATCCTGCCGGCGGAGGAGGAGACCCTCCCCGGACAGTGAAGAGGAGAACCCGCCATGCGGCGATGCGCGGCGGCGATCCTCCTGCCTAGTCTTCTCCTCACCGGCTGCACGGTCGCGCTCGTCCCGGAGCACCAGGAGATCCCGCCGGAGGGCATCGATCTTGTGATCGAGATCTCCGGCTCCCCCGGGGTGACGTATCAGGGCTCGCTGGGGACGGGCAACGTCAACAAGTCGATCGAGGGCCAAGTCCCGGCCGAGTTCACGGTGAAGACCGCGGTGGCGGCCGTCGTGAGCGTGACGAAAGAACAGGAGGACGGCGAACTGACCGTCCGCGTCCTTCGCGGCGGGCAGGAGGTGGCGCGGCGGACGACCACCGCGCCGTTCGGAACCGTGACCCTTGTCTACCGGATCGCCCGCTGACGTTACTTCGGCTGCATCTTCACGACGGCGTCGAGCGCATCGATCAGCTGCTTGTTCGTCTCTAACAGCGTCTTGACGACTGCGCCCGTCTGGTCCGTCGCCTTCACCATGACCTTCTCCATATCGTCCAGCTGCATCCGCTTCACGGCGTCCATTTGCGCGGCGAGGGCCTTGTAGTCGCTCTCCGCCTGCTGTTGAGCCTTTCGGGCCGCCTCCAGCGCCGTCCGCGCCGCCTGCACGTCGGGGGTATCGGCGGCGACCGTGTGCGGGCTCAGCGCCACCGGGCCCGCCGTGAGCAGGGCCATGAGCACAATCACGGCGACCTTCCAGCATCGATTCTTCATCATCCACCTCCTCCGGGCGCCGGCCGCGCCCGTGCCGTCACCAGCTCTTCGTCACTTCGATCTGGTACACGGTGGCGTTGCTCAACTCGATCCCGGACGCGGGGCTCGTGATCACGGTGCCCCCGGCCACCGTGTAGGCGTTGTACGTGAGCTTTACCTCAATGTTGCTGTCCGGGAACATGAAGTCCAGGCCGAGCGAGGTCACGCTGTAGGGCGGGCCGCTCTTGTAGGCCCCCCATTCACCCAGCGCAAAAAATACCACGTTACTCGCCAGCCGGAGCTCGAGGCTTCCCCCAAGAGCGCCGAGGTTGTCGTTGATGTTGAACAGTTTGAAATCATCCGGAGTCAGAAACCCGCCCTGCGGGACCGTTCCGTCCGATCCGGGAATCGTGTAGGGATCGAGGTTCTTGTACCAGACGGTCAGGATCGGATGGAGGTCCATCCCGGCGAGTGTTTTGAGGTCGAACGCGGCCTCGGCAGTGTAATAAGCTTGCGCGACATCGCCGGTCTGCGTGTAGCTGCCGTAGCTCACGGTGAGCGCCAGGCCGGGTCCGAGGTTCCCATCGAGGTCCAGGCTGAATCCGCTGCCGGTGGCGCAGTCGACGCTCGGGCAGACTCCCACGTCCGCGGCCTCCGCGATGTCGGCCCGGTAATTCGCTCCGAGCGTCAACCCCGGGAGGACCTGAGACTCCGCGCGCCCGCCCCACACCCGGCGGGTGGTGGACCGGTCGTCGAGGGCGTACTGGTAGAAGCCAAAGAGGCGCACCGGTCCGATCGAGGGCAGCCAGGTTTGGAATCCGTCCCGCTGGCCTTCGATGTCCACTTCGTTGAGGAGCAGCCCCAGGGGTCCCAGGCTGACCCGGTCGCGCCCGACCCGGAAGCGGAGATCCCGGACACCGAGCGTGTTGGGAAGGTCGAGATACAGCCGGTCGATCGTGATCAATGAGGCAGAATCGGACGGCGCCTTGGCCGACACGTCGGCGAAGAGGCCGACGTCCGGAGTCGGGGCCAGCGTGATGCAGACCTCCAACCCGGGCTCCGTGGTCTGGGGCATGCTCGCGCCGGGCCCGGTGTAGTTGCTGTTGCCCGGCGGAGCAGGCACAGCGGCATCGGCATACGTGAATGTCAGGGCGCCGGAGACCTGGAGGGGAATCGACCGATCGAGGGCCGGGTCGCATTTCGCCACCTCGCGCGCAAACGCTTCGCCGGCCGCCGCCAGAGCCGGTTTCGGGGTGCCCGCCAGGGCGCTCAGCGCGAGGACCGAAGCAGCCAGCGCGCCCGCGCCCCGAGGCATCAACCGCGCCCCCCTCGACTTCCAGCGTTGCACAAACACACCCCCCCTCACCCGCGTACGCGGCGCTGTGTGACTTAGTGAACTGCGCCGGCAGCGGGGCCTGAGAACGCACTCCGATCCCGCCCCAGCCGCAGGTACGTGGCGGGGACGACAAACAGGTTGAGCAGCGTGGACGTAACCAGGCCGCCCAGGATGACGATGGCCATCGGGTACTCGATCTCGTGCCCGGGGATGTCGCCGGCCACCACCAGGGGCACGAGGGCGAGCGCCGTTGCCGCCATGGTCATCAAGATCGGCCGGAGGCGTTCCCGCGCCCCGCGCAGGACCAGCCCGGGACCAAAGGCTTCGCCCTCATACACTTCCAGGTGGTGATAGTGACTCATCAGCATGATGCCGTTGCGCGCCACAATGCCCAACACCGTGAGGAATCCCACAAGCGACCCGAGTGAGATCAGGCGCCCCGTGGCGAACGCCGCCAGCACGCCGCCCACCAGGGCGGACGGCAGGGTCCAGAAGGTGAGCATGGCGAGGCGCCAGTGGCCGAAGGACGTCAGCAGGAGGGCGAAGATCACGATCACCGCGACCCCCGACAGGAGGAGGAGACCCTGCTGGGCCGCCTGCCGCTCGGCGTACTCGCCCGCCAGCTCCGCGTGGTACTCGAGCGGGAACTGGATGCGCCCGAGGGCGCGCTGGATGTCGCGCGCGACGGA
>DATHLI010000326.1:0-3350 GCA_035488355.1 bacterium
GTCTTCACGAGTAGCCGCGCCCGAACACATGAGGCCTCAGTGCTTTGATTCCGCGCTTAGACATCCTAGACCTAATCCACCTAGCCCACTTCCAGCGTATCCTTTCACGCTGTTACGCCAGTAGGTTTCCAGTGGGTCAAGGGGATTATTCGAGCGCGTGCCCGAAGTGGGACAGGGAAGAGCCCGTCCTCCGACTCCGCTACGAACACCTCCGCATGAACGGCTGGAAAGCTAGGGAGATACGGCCGCCGTGTCGCTGTTCAATGAAAATGTCATGCTAACTGTTCAGTGAAAATGTCATCCCTTAGATCGAGGTGAGTAAGGGGTGGAATGGCGCCACGGGTGGGTGGGGCTGGGCTTGCGCGCGGCGGCGGCGGAGCGTGGCGATGAAAAAGAGCGCTTAGGGGAGGGAGGGGGATAGCGGCCCCCCTCGGAAGCGGGGCTGGGAGAGGCGCGGCGGCGGCGGGCGCGATCCGCGCTGGGCTGGTGGCGAGGGCGAAGGACGAACGCGGGGGGCGGGGGCTGGGTGGCCAGACATGCGTCATCAGCGAAGGCGAGCAGGCGGCCATCGAAGCACTCGCGCAGTTCAAGGCGCCGGCCGGCATAGGAGCGCTGGCGTGGCAGCTGAAGCCAGCGGGGCCCGAGGCGGACCGTGTTGTCGTGGGCCACGACGCGCGTATAGCGGCAACTCAGGAGCGCGGCCAGATCGCGGGGCGGCGGCCGCCAGGCCGGGGCCGCCTGGGCCGGGGCCCGCGCAAAGCGCGCGGTGAGGTCGGCGAGGAACTCGGGGAAGAATGCGTTGGCGCCGTCCAGGGTGTCGATGCCTCGCAGCCGCAACTCGGCGACGAGGCGATCCTGCAGGGTTTGCCAGAAGCGTTCGATGCGGCCCTTGGCCTGCGGGGAGCCGGCGGCGATGAACCCGATGCCGAGCTCGCGCAGGATTCGCCCGAAGTGGGTGGGATCCTGGGCGCCGCGGAGTTCTTCCTCGAGGGTCCAGTGCGGGTCGTTGCGCACGAAGACATTGAGCCGATCGCCGTAGAGCGTGAGGGGCAGGCCGTAGCGCGTGCAGAGCTGTTCGAGCAGGGCGACATAGCCGTGCAGATCCTCGGTGGGGCGTAGGTAGAGGGCGAGGCCGGCGCCCGTGGCGTCGTCGATGGCGCCGTGCAGGGCGAGCCGGGGTCCGCCGTCACGGAGCCAGGGGAAGGGGCTCGCGTCGAGCTGCACGAGAGCGCCCCGCTGGGCTTCCGGGGTGCGGCGCGTGCGGACCTGGCGCCCCCGGCGGCGGCGCTTGGCGGGCAGCCCCAGGGCGCGGCGGAGGCGCCGGACCGAGCTGCGGCTGAGGGGCACGCCCTCCACCTCGCGCAGCTTCTCGGTGGCATGGCAATCATTCAGGCCCGCGTACGGAGTCTGCAGCAGCGCGGCCGCGCGGGCGTAGAGGGGCGCGGGCACGCGACGAGGCGAGGGCCGGCCCCGTAGCCCGTGCAGCAATCCGCGCGCGCCCTCCGCGGTGAAGCGGACCTTCAGCCGTTGAAACTGTCGAACGCTCAGGTGCAGGGCGTGGGCTCCTTGGGCATTGCTGATCTTCCCGGCCAGCGCCGCCTTGAGCAACCCGGCCCGGGGCACTTCCTTTCGGCTCATCGTGAATGTCTCCCATGTCTCCATGGGGTGACATTCTTACTGAACAGTTAAGGGGTGACATTCTTATAGACCAACAGCAAGTCCCGGCCGCCCTCTTGACCTCCGCGGGGCCGCCGGGCGACTATCCGCACGGGCTGCCTGACGCTGGCGCCGCCCCTGAGGGCCCGCGCGCATCCGAGTCTCCCCCGAGGAGTGACGCCGTGCTGAAGAAGGTCATCCCCGTCGAGGACGCGATCTCCGTGCTTCACGACGGTGACGTGCTCGCCACCACCGGCTATGGCGGGCACGGCGTTCCCGAGCAGCTCCTCGTCACGCTGGAAAAACGCTTCGTGGAAACGGGCACGCCCCGGGGCCTCACCCTCGTCCATTCCACTGGTCAGGGCGACGGCCAGGACAAGGGCCTCAATCACCTCGGACACGAGGGCCTTCTGCGGCGCGTGATCGGCGGGCATTTTGGGCTCGCCCCCAAGATCGTCCAGCTCGTCCTCACGGACAAGGTCGAAGCCTACAACCTGCCCGAAGGCGTCATCACCCACATGTACCGCGACGTGGCCGCGGGCAAGCCGGGCACCGTTTCCAAGGTGGGCCTCGGCACCTTCGTGGATCCGCGCATCGAAGGCGGCAAGATGAATCGCGTCACCCGCGAGGACCTCGTCGAGCTCATGACCATCGGCGGCGAGGAGTATCTATTCTACAAAGGGACGCCCATCAACGTGGCCTTCATCCGGGGCACCACCGCTGACCCCGACGGCAACATCACCATGGAGCGCGAGGCGCTCATCCTCGAGAACCTCGCCATGGCCCTGGCCGCGAAGAACTCCCACGGTTACGTGATCTGCCAGGTCGAACGCGTGGCTGCCGAAGGCACCCTCGACTCGCGCCAGGTGCGTATCCCCGGCGTGCTCGTGGATGCGGTGGTGGTGGCGGAGCCGCGGCATCACATGCAGACCTGGGGTATCCAGTACAATCCCGCCCTCTCCGGTGAGATCCGGATTCCCACGAGGATGCTGCCCGCCCTTGTCCTCGACGACCGGAAGGTCATCGCGCGTCGGGCAGCCATGGAGCTCCTGCCGAGCAGCGTGGTCAACCTCGGCATCGGCCTCCCCGACATCGTGGGACACGTGGCCAACGAAGAGCGGATCCACGACCTGATGACGCTCACCGTCGATCCCGGGGTCATGGGCGGAGTGCCGGCGAGCGGCCCGGAATTCGGCGCGGCCATCAACTGCCAGGCCGTCATCGACCACTGCTCGCAGTTCGACTTCATCGACGGGGGAGGGCTCGACGCGGCCTTCCTGGGCTTCGCGGAGTGCGACGGCACCGGCAGCGTCAATGCAAGCCGCTTCGGCAACCGCATCGCCGGTTGCGGCGGCTTCATCAACATCAGCCAGAACAGCAAGAAGGTCGTCTTCATGGGCAGCTTCTGCGCGGGAGGCGCCGACGTCTCCGTGCGGGAGGGCCGGCTCCACATCGCCAAGGAAGGCAAGCTGACGAAGTTCGTCGAGCGCGTCGGCCAGATCACGTTCAGTGGACCCAGGGCCGCCGGCCGCAAGCAGGCCGTGCTCTACGTCACCGAGCGCTGTGTCTTCCGCCTCACCCGCGAGGGGCTCGCCCTGGTCGAAGTGGCGCCGGGCGTCGACCTCGAGCGCGACATCCTGCGCCATCTTCCCTTCCGGCCCCTCGTCGAGCGGCCCGCCCTGATGGCCGCGGCC
>DATHLI010000327.1:0-7008 GCA_035488355.1 bacterium
TGCCGGGGCGGGCGCGCCCGGAGAACGGCATGGCCCCCGTCGTCCCTCCCGCCTCGCCGGAGCAACTCCCGCCGGCCACCGTGGTCCTCCTGAGCGACGGTCAGAGCAATCGCGGAACCCCGCCGGAGGATGCCGCGGTCGCCGCGCGTCAGCTTCGCGTCAAGGTCTACACGGTGGGACTGGGCTCGCCTGAGGGGACCTTCCTCGAGCTCGGCGGCCGGAGCATCTTCGTCCGCCTCGATGAGGAGACGCTAAAGGCGATCGCCCAGACGACCGGGGGGACCTACCAGCGTGTGTCCTCTACCACGGAGCTGAGCCGGGTCTACACGCGGCTGGGCCGGTCCATCGGCTGGGAGCGCAAGCCGACCGAGGTCAGCGGTCTGGCCTCGGTGGCGGTGGCGGCGCTGTTCGTCGGGACCGTCGCGGTCTCGTTGCTCTGGATGCACCGGCTCGGATAAGCCCTCGCCGGCGTGTTATAATCCTGATCGGGAGCGCCCGTAGCTCAGGGGACAGAGCGGCTGCCTTCTAAGCAGCGGGTCGCAGGTTCGAATCCTGCCGGGCGCGCCAAAGTTTGATAATAAAGGCTTAGCGCACAACCAGCACCCCCCGGAAGTAGCACATAAAGCAGAGGCTCACCGCGGTTCTGGGCAATCGGTGTCGGGTGGCCACTTGGGGTTTGACAGTGATGCTAGGCGGGTAGTACCATGCCGATATGGCGAGGAAGCGGGTTGTTTATCGAGTTGTTTATAAGGAGAAGCGGAAGAAAGACCCTCTTGCCGTCGCCTTGGGTAAGCGGGGCGGACTGGCTCGGGCCAGAAATCTGACAAAGGAAGAGCACATCGCTCTAGCCCGTAAGGCTGCCCTGGCACGCTGGTCCCGGGCTCGTGCTGCCAAGGAGATCCCCGCAAGCGGACACCCAAAGGACGATGAGAAGGAACCCGTTGCGGTGCTTGGAGTCGGAGGCCATCGGATGATCGACGAGGGTGCGAAAGTATCCCACAGCGATGGCGGGCCCGACGACGCGATTGTCGGAGAAATCGTGCGGCGCATCCTCGCCGTGAGCCGGCCCGACCGCATCATTCTCTTCGGCTCGGCCGCTGCGGGCAGGATGAACAGGGACAGTGACGTAGATCTCCTCGTGCTCGAGCGTGAGGTTGCGGATGCTCGAAAGGTTATCATACGCATCCGCCAGGCCCTTGCCGGGCTTCCGTTCCCGTTCGACGTCGTCGTGATGAGCCGGGATCGCTTCGAGGAGACCCGCAACGTCATCGGGGGAATCGCTTGGCCCGCGGCGCGGTACGGGCGAGTCATCTATGAGGCCGCCTGAGGGGGTCAAGCGGGGCTTTGTTGTCCAATGGATCCGCAGCGCCGACGGTGATCTCGCGGCCGCGAAACACTTGCTCGGCGGAGGGGCTGAGTTCGTCCGTGGCGCGGTCTTTCATGCGCAGCAGGCCGTTGAGAAGTTCTTGAAAGCGGTCTTGGTCTGGCATCAGGTGGAGTTTCCCAAGACCCACGACATCGGCCGTCTGGCGGACCTACTGAAGACTGTGGACAGCGGCCTCGCGGATCGTGTCCGGGAGGCGTCCGCACTCACGCCGTACGCTATCGAGGCACGTTACCCCAGTGACCTTCCGGAGCCGACCTTTGCCGAGGCTCGAGAGGCCCTTTCGATTGCAACACACGTTCGCGATGCTGTGCTACGCCAGCTCGCATCTGTGCTTGGACCAGACAAGCGTCAAGTGTAACCCTACGGGGAATCGGCGACCCCCAGGCCCTCAGAAACTCAAGACCCGGTCCGCCTCCACAGTCAACCGCGCCAGGTCGGGTGGGGTGATGAACTGTGCCTTCTGGCCTTTCAGGTGCTGTTCCGAGACCCCACGGGCCTCGGCGCAGCCCTTTCAGATATAGAAGCGGACCCCGCGCTGTGCGCAGACCCCCAGGAGGTCGGCGAGCGGCGGGACGCCCACGCCCTTTACCTTGTTCGCGATCTCGCCCTTAATCAGCTCGGTGGCATCCCCCGCAAGCGCGATGCCACACTCCTGACCTGCCGGAATGGCCCCGTTGGCGGCGATGTGGAAGGGAATGCTGGCGCGTGTCGGATCTTGGGCTCCGGTACTGGCGACGATGAGTAGCTTGGCCATGATTTCCCACCCCCATGCCTTGTGATCTTTTCAGGATGCGGCCTCGAATGGAAACGCCAGATCTCTCGGGCTGAATTCGTGTCACCCGGACAAACTCCTATCCCCTGATTTTCGTCCCCGCGACGGTTTAATCGAGCCATCCTGGTGGCTAAAGAGAACACCTGAGTCTCTCATCAGGGTTTTCATTGATTGTGACGACCCACCTGGGTGGAATACACCTGAGGTATCAGAGGGGCATGTGCATGAGGGGATCCCTGCCTGATAGGTGGGGAATACTGCTTATGGGGGGAGGGGAACACTTGGAGATTCAAGATCTGAGTGCCTACGGCGTGGTTGATATTCCTTCAGGTAATTCACCGCCTGGATCCTCAGCGCCTCCTGAAGGTAAGCGCGGGTGGGGTGGGGCGAACATGGTGCGCAGGTGGCTAGCGCTATTGATCGTGTTCGCTTTGGCCGCCGGTGGGCTCGGCACCGCAGGCAAGAATCTCCACATAAACAAGGCCTACACCGGTCTCCCGCTGACCTTTGAAGCCAACCTCGGGCAGACCGATCCGCAGGTCAGGTTCGTCTCCCGCGGCCGTGACCACGCCCTCTTCCTTACGTCCACCGAGATGGTGATCGTGCTCGCCCCGAAGCGAACGCGGCAGGGGGTATTCTCGGGGAGGGGCGCGTCCCCTGGCCGGCCGGACGGTGAGGCTCCGAGAGTTCTACGGATGAAGTTCGCCGGCACCAATCCGGGCCCACGGGTCAGCGGGCTGGACGAATTCTCCGGCAAGACAAACTACTTCATCGGCAACGACCCCGCGCAGTGGCACACCAACATCCCCACGTATGCCCGGGTGCAGTACGAGGGCCTCTATCCGGGGATCGATCTCAGCTTTTACGGCAACCAGCGGCAGTTGGAGTACGACTACGTCGTGCACCCTGGAGCCGATCCCAGCAAGATCAGCCTCGAGTTCCAAGGCGCCCAGACCCTGGTGGTTGATAACCGGGGCGACCTTGCGCTCCAGATGCGCGACGACATGGTCTGGCATCTGAAGCCGGTATTCTACCAGAACGTCGCCGGCGTCCGGAGGGAAATCTCGGGCCGGTATGTCCTGAAGACGCCCCACCAGGTCGGCTTCCAGGTGGGCGCCTACGACCCCCGCAGGCCCCTGGTGATAGACCCGGTGCTCCTCGCCGGCTCCACGTACCTCGGGGGCAGCGGCGACGATCTCGGCTACGCCATCGTCGTGGACAGCGCTGGCAGCGCCTACGTGACCGGTACCACCAGCTCCGCGAACTTTCCGACGACGGCAGGGGTCTACAAGACGACGGAGCCTGGGGGTCTTCCGGGCGGCTACCACGTCTTCGTGACGAAGATCGACGCGGGCGGCGCGCCCGTCTATTCCACCTACCTCGGGGGCAACGTCGAGGAGATTGGCTACGGCATCGCGGTCGACGGATCGGGCAACGCTTACGTGACAGGCGCCACCGATTCGACGAACTTTCCGACGACGGCAGGGGCCTATGGGGGCGGGGTCGATGCCTTCGTGACCAAGCTCAATCCCAGTGGCTCCGCCCTCATCTACTCGACCTACCTCGGGGGGAGCGGAGACGACTGGGGCCAGGGCATCGCCGTGGACGGCTCGGGTGCCGCTTATGTGACGGGGCATACCTCCTCCACGAACTTCCCAACCGCGAACGCCTTCCAGGCCACCTACGGTGGCGGCGCCTCCGACGCGTTTGTGGCGAAGATCAATCCCAGCGGCACCGCGCTCGTCTACTCGACCTACCTCGGAGGGAGCGGGGACGAGTCGATGCCGATACCGAGTGGGGGTCTCCCGCCGTTGGGCCCCAGCATCGCCGTGGACGGCTCAGGCAGCGCTTACGTGACGGGTACTACCACTTCCACGAACTTTCCGACGACGGCGGGGGCCTTCCGGACGACGAGCCTCGGGGGCGGCTTCCACGTTTTCGTGACGAAGTTCAGTTCCACCGGGCCGCGCGTGTATTCCACCTATCTCGGGGGCAACAATAACGAAGTTGGATTCGGCGTCGCGGTCGACGGTTCGGGCAACGCCTACGTGACAGGTGCGACCAACTCCTCGAACTTTCCGACGACGGCGGGGGCTTTCCAGAAGGTCCTCGGGGGCTCGATCAACGCCTTCGTGACGAAGTTCAATCCCAGTGGCTCCGCCCCTATCTACTCGACCTACCTGGGGGGCGCTGCGAACGACTGGGGCCAGGGCATCGCTCTTGACGTCTCGGGCAACGCGTATGTGACGGGGTACACTTCTTCCGCGAACTTCCCGACAGCGAACGCGTTTCAGACAACCTACGGTGGCGGCACCAACAACGCCTTCGTGACCGAGTTCAACTCCAGCGGCGCCGCCGTCGTCTACTCTACGTATCTGGGAGGCAGCGGGGACGACCAGGGCCATAGCATCGCTGTGGACCACTCAGGCAATGCCTACGTGACGGGTAGCACCACATCCACCAACTTCCCGACGACATCAGGGGCCTTCCAGAAGACCTCCGCTGGAGTCAGCCCCAGCGTCCACGACGCCTTTGTGGCGACGATCGCGCAGGGCACACCGCCCCCACCGCCGCCGCCGCCGATCCCGAACGTGCCGCTGCCGCCACTGCCGCCGCTACCGCCACCGCTGCCGCCACCACCGCCGATTCCCATCTAGCAGGCGTGCGGGTGCGAGTGGGCGTTATCCGGGAGCCGTCCGGCATCTGGCGGACGGCTCCCGGCACGAGAAACGGGATTAAACTTGACGGGGGCATCGTGGGCCTACTATCATCGAGGAACCATCATTGGCGTAGCCGCTTGGGAGCAGGATTAAGGGGGGACCGGCGTCATGAAGAAGGAAATCAGCGAGACTGAGATCGGCAAGGCCGAAGCGCCCGCACTGATCGCCTACCGTGTCAGCGCCATCAACATGCGCCTTGTGCCGGCCCCTCGTCCCCGAGATTGGATGCAGAGCACGCGCGATCACTTCGCCAATCGCTGCCTGCCCCTGCTTGTTGCCAATCAGGCGGGATGGTTCGTTCTCAACAGCCACCGATTCCGCGCAATCTGGAATGGCGGCGAAGAACCCACGGATACCCGCATCGAGTATTTGGGTGGGAAGCCGCCCTACGCGGCGGTGACCCATTTCGGCTACGGTATCGTCACCTGGAACCTTCCGTATCTTTTCCGGACCCCGCCGGGATACAATCTTCTCGCCCGGGGGCCCTCGAACTGGCCCAAGGATGGGGTGTGCGCGCTCGAAGGGGTGGTCGAAACCGACTGGTCTGTGGCGGCCTTCACAATGAACTGGAAGCTGACGCGACCGAATCATCCGGTGACGTTCGAGGTCGACGAGCCTATTTGTATGCTTGTTCCCCAACGAAGGAATGAGCTCGAGGTATTCGAGGCTAAGATCCGGCGCATCGACGGGGACCCCGAGTTGCACCAGCGCTATGCGCAATGGCACCAAAGCCGCACGCAGTTCCTGACGGACCTGAGAATCCCCGGTTCGGATGCGGTCGCCGAGGGATGGGAAAAGCACTACTTTCAAGGGACCGCCCCCGATGGGGCCCGCGCTCCTGAGCATCAGACGAAGTTGCACCTGCGCGACTTCGAAGAACGCGAATAGCGGCGGGACGCCGCCGGCTTCGTCGAACGACACGCCTCCACAGCACCCTCCCGGTCTGTCCTCTTTTCGCCCCGCGCCGACACCGCGACCGCGGTTCCTGCCTCTGCTGTCCGAGCGGGTAACATAGCCCTAGCCTGATCCCTGCCTCGGGAGCGGCCGGCCGCCGGGTGCCGGAGGAGGCGCCAAAGCCCCTCGCCACGCAGGACACTGGATGCCCAACCGGCGAACGAGGCCTCTGATGACCACCGAATGGAGGGTCCCATGGGACGCGCGCGCCTGCGAGATCTCGGACTCACGATCGGCCTGATGCCGCCCGGTCCGCTGAACGCGATCACCGACGTGCCTGGGGTGCTGGTCGGCCACCGCACCGTGATCCGGGACGCCCCGCGAGTCACGCGCACCGGAGTGACAATGGTCGTGCCTCGGGAGGGCGCGATCTGGACCGACTACGCGTTCGCGGGCTACCACTCGTTCAACGGCAACGGCGAGATGACCGGGATTCCGTGGATCGAGGAGTCGGGTCTGCTCGGTTCACCGATCGGGATCACCAACACCTACGCGGTCGGGATCGTGCGGGATGCGCTGGTCGGCTATGCGGTCGAGCACAGATACAGCCATCGCTTCCACCTGCCGGTCGTCGCGGAAACCTTTGACGGGTATCTCAACGACATCGAGGCCTTTCCGCTGACGCGCGAGGATGCGTTCGCGGCGCTTGCCGCCGCCCGAGGCGGCCCCGTGGACGAGGGGAACGTCGGTGGCGGCACGGGGATGCGGTGTCATGGCTGGAAGGGTGGGATCGGGACGTCGTCCCGCCACGTTGAAGTGCCGGGCGGCGCCTATACCGTGGGGGCGCTCGTGCAGGCCAACTACGGACGCCGGCACCATCTGCGCGTGGACGGCGTCCCGGTGGGCCGTGAGCTCGAGGCCGGCGCAGACGCGGTCGAGCCGAGAGGATCTATCATCGTCATCATCGCGACGGACGCGCCGCTCCTGGCGGTGCAGTGCCGGCGGCTCGCGCAGCGGGCCACGGCGGGGCTGGCGCGCGCCGGCGGGCTGGGGTTCAATTCGAGCGGCGATCTGTTCCTGGCGTTTGCGACCGGCAACCACGTGCGCGAGCCCGCTGAGGGCCCCTACACGCTCCACATGCTGCCGCACGCGTACCTCGATGCGTTCTTCGAAGGCACGGCTGAGGCCGTCGAGGAAGCGATCCTGAACGCGCTCTGCGCCGCGGAGACAATGAC
>DATHLI010000328.1:0-1830 GCA_035488355.1 bacterium
GCGGGCGAGCGGTTCATGGAGCGCTACGATCCCAAGAAGCTGGATCTCAGCAGCCGGGACGTGGTCTCCAGGTCGATCTACAAGGAAGTGCAGGCCGGGCGGGGGAGCCCGCACGGCGGGGCGTTCCTGGACATCACCCACCGCGGCGCCGAGTTCATCAAGAAGAAGCTGCCCAGCATGTACGAGCAGTTCCTCTCACTGGCGGACATCGACATCACGAAGACCCCGATGGAGGTGGCGCCGACGGTCCACTACGTCATGGGAGGCGTCCGGGTGGAGGCGGGGACCGGGGCGAGCAGCGTGCCGGGGCTGTTTGCCGCGGGCGAAGTGGCGGCGGGGCTCCACGGCGCGAACCGGCTGGGAGGCAACTCGCTCTCGGACCTCCTCGTGTTCGGCCGCCGGGCCGGCGAGCACGCGGCGGCGTACGTCAAGGGGCTGAGGATGACGCCGCGGGTCGACGAGCGCCAGGCCGACGAGGAGCGGGCATTGCTCCTCCGGCCGTTTGAAGGCGACGGACGGGAGAGCCCCTTTGCGCTCCACGAAGAGCTCCAGGACGCGATGGGCACGTGCGCCGGGATCGCGCGCACCGGCGCCCAGCTGACCGAGGGGCTCGCGAAGATCGAGGCGCTGCAGAAGCGCGCGGAGCGGCTGCGGGTGACCGGATCGCTGCTTTTCAACCCCGGCTGGCACGCCTGCCGCGACGTCCACTTCATGCTGACCCTGTGCGAAGCGATCTTCAGATCGGCGATCGAGCGCACGGAAAGCCGCGGGGCGCACTGGCGCCTCGACTTCCCCGATCCGGATCCCTCCTGGGGAGCCAAGAACCTCGTGGTGTCCAGGGACGGCGGGCAGATGAGGGTGGCGACGCGCCCGGTGCCGCAGATGCCCGCGGAGCTCGTCGCGCTGGTCAAGGCATAGTACAGGAGAGGCCCCCTTCGGGGACTCCAAACCGAAGGAGAGACGACAGCACATAGAGGTTGTCATGGCGGACGCGACATTTCAGGTGTTCCGGGGCGATGCCAAGGGCGGGCAGCTCGTGACCTACCAGGTGCCCATCACGGAGGGCATGGTGGTCCTCGATGGGATCCACTACATCCAGGGACACCTGGACGGGACCCTGGCGTGCCGCTGGAACTGCAAGGCGGCGAAGTGCGGATCGTGCAGCGCGGAAGTCAATGGCCGGCCGCGGCTGATGTGCAAGACCCGGGTCGACGAGTTCGCCGGGCCGATTGTCGTGCGGCCGATCAAGGTGTTTCCCCTCATCAAGGATCTCGTGACGGACGTCTCCTGGAACTTCCGGATGAACGAGCAGATCCCGCCGTTCACGCCCGGCCCGGACGAGGCGCCGGGGCCGTGGCGGATGTATCCCGAGGATGTCGAGCGGCTCTTCGAGTTCCGCAAGTGCATCGAGTGCTTCCTCTGCCAGGACGTGTGCCACGTCCTGCGGGAGCACGATGGGCTCGACCGGTACATGGGCCCGCGATTCATGGTGCGGATCGCCGCGCTGGAGATGCATCCGAAAGATACCCTCTCCCGCACCGACCTGCTGCGGGGCCGGGGCGGGATCGGGTTCTGCAACATCACGAAGTGCTGCGAGGACGTCTGCCCCGAGCACATCCACATCACCGACAACGCGATCATCCCGCTCAAGGAACGGATGGCGGACGACTATTTCGATCCATGGCGGGCGCTGCTGAAGATGTTCGGCAGGAAGAAGGAGCCCCGGGGGACGTAGACCATGGCGACGATGAAAACGCTGACCCCGCCCAAGGAGGGCGAACGGATCGAGGCCCGCGGCGGCAGGCTCCAGGTCCCCGACACCCCGATCAT
>DATHLI010000329.1:0-2474 GCA_035488355.1 bacterium
GCACGTGGTGATTCCCGGGGTGAAAGAGCTGCCCATCGGCACGCCGTGCAGGGAGATCATCTTCAAGCACGCGGGCGGGCTCCGGCCGGGCCGGTCGGTCAAGGCGCTGTTCCCCGGCGGGTCCTCCTCGGCGATCATCACCCCCGAGTTCCTGGACACCCCGGCGGATTTCGAGCCGCTCGCCAAGATCGGGTCGATGTTGGGCTCCAGCGCGATCATCGTCATGGACGATACCACCTGCATCCCGGCGGTGATCCGGCGGACGGTGGAGTTCTATCGCGACGAGTCGTGCGGGAAGTGCACGCCCTGCCGCGAGGGGACGATCTGGCTCAGCCAGGTCTTCGACCGCATCCTCTCGGGGGAGGGCCGGATGGAGGACCTCGACCTTTTGGATGGAATCGCCCGCAACATGACCGGGACCTGCTTCTGCCTGCTGGGCGAGAGCGTGCCGCCGAGCCTCCGCGCGTCCCTCAAATACTTCCGCGCGGAATACGAGCACCATATCAGGACCGGGACCTGCGATATTCGGGCGCCGGTGGGGGCCTGACGGTGGGTTCGCAAGAGCGTGGCGCCCGATGAGCGAGCAGAAGGTGCCCATGGTCCACCTCACCATCGACGGACGGTCGGTGGCCGTCCCGAAGGGGACGACCGTCTGGCAGGCGGCCCGCGGGATCGGCATCGAGATTCCGATCTTCTGTTACCACGACCGGATGCCGCCGCTCGGCGCCTGCCGGATGTGCTTCGTCGAGATCGAGAAGATGCCGAAGCTCGTGACCGCGTGCACGCAGGAGGCGGGCGAGGACATGGTCGTCCGCACCCAGAGCGAGCGAGTCAGGCAGGGGCAGCAAGGGATCCTCGAGTTCCTGCTCGTCAACCACCCCCTGGACTGTCCGATCTGCGACAAGGGGGGGGAGTGCCCGCTCCAGGACAACACCCTGAAGTTCGGGCCGGGCGAGAGCCGGTTCATCGAGACGAAGCGGATGTTCCGGAAGCACATCCGGATGGGCCCGGTGCTCGTGCTGGATCGGGAGCGGTGCATCCTCTGCTGGCGGTGCGTGCGGTTCGGGGAGATCCTGGCCGGCGATGACGCGCTCAAGGGGTTCGAGCGCGGATACCACAGCCAGATCGGCACCCCGTTCACCGAGCCGGTGAACAGCAAGTTCATCGGGAACACGATCGAGATCTGCCCGGTCGGAGCGCTGACGAGCGCGACCTACCGGTTCCGCGCCCGGCCGTGGGACAACCGCCAGATCCAGAGCGTCTGCCCGCACTGCGGGTGCGGCTGCGCCATGCAGCTCAACGTCCGGGGCAACGACCTCGTGCGCACCCGGCCGCGCGAGCAGCCGGAGGTCAACGACATCTGGCTGTGCGACAAGGGGTTCTTCGGCTACGAGTTCGTCACCAGCGCCGAGCGATTGACGGCGCCCCTCGTCCGCCGGGATGGGGTGCTGCGGGAAGCCACCTGGGAGGACGCGCTGGACCGGGTGGCCCAGGCGCTCCGCGCCGCGCCCCCGGAGCGCATCGGCGTGATGGGGGGCACCCGGACCACGAACGAGGACAACTACCTGCTGCTCCGCTTGTTCCGCGGCATCGTCGGGACGAACCACATCGACTTCCGCATCGAGACCGCGCACCCGCAGCCGGCCGCGCGGGCGCCCTGGGGGTTGGACGGCTCGATCGCGGACGTCGAGCGCGCGGACGCGATCGTGCTGGCCGGCTGCGATCTGACCGAGGAGTATCCGATCCTCTGGCTGCGGGTCAAGAAGGCGATCGACCGCGGCGCCTCGCTCATCATCGTCAACCCGTGGGAACTGGAGATCGCGCGGTGGGCCCGCCACTCGCTCGTGCATAGGTGGGGAGCCGAGGGGGTCCTGCTCGAGGCGCTGGCCGGGCTCGTCGCTCCGGAGGCGGCCGCGGGGGACGTTCAGGTCCCCGCCGATCAGATCCAGGCCGCCGCCGCGGCGGTGGCGGGCGCACGCCGGCCGCTGGTGCTGGTGGGACGCACCGCGCTCGAGCGGCCGGATGGCCTCGAGATCCTCGGCGCCGTGGACCGGCTCCGCGCGGCCTGCGGCGGGGCCGGCCTCGGGCTGCTCCGCGGCCGGGGGAACAGCGGAGGGGCGCAGGCGCTCGGGCTGCTTCCCGATATGCTGCCCGGGTACCGCCCGCTGAGCGATGCCGCGGCGAGGGCGCAGGTGGAGTCGGTGTGGGGGCGCAGGGTTCCCACGATCCCGGGGTATACCGTCCGGGGCATGTGTGAAGCGGCGCGCGCGGAAAGGTTCGAGGCGCTCTGCGTGGTCGGCGCCGATCCGGCGACGGATTACCCCGATGCTGCAGCCTGGGCCGAGGCCCGCCGGCGGATCGGCTTCCTCGCCGTCCACGAATTGTTCCTGACCCGGACGGCCGCGTCCGCCGATGTCGTGCTGCCCGTCCTGAGTTTCGCCGAGAAGACCGGCACGGTCTGCAACATCGAGGGG
>DATHLI010000330.1:0-5924 GCA_035488355.1 bacterium
GAGCGTCGGGCTGACCCCCAGCAGCGCCTGCGACAGCCGGCGCGGCAGCGGTAGGGCGCTCTGCAGCAGGCCGCGGAGCTGTTCCGCCTCGAGGGTGTCGGGGGTCGGGCGGTCCGCGGGCGGTGGGCGGTAGGGACGGCCCGGGAGGACCGGCCGCCGCGGCGACATCTGCGCGGTCACCACTTTCAGCGCCCCGAGCACGCCGCGGCCGTCGACGAGCAGGAGGTTGCTGTGCCGCCCCATCAGCTCAGCGACGAGCCACAGCCGGCCGCCCAGCGCGTCGAACCCCAATCGCAGCACGCGGTTGAACGGCGGCTGGTCTACCTCCGCGAGATGCCCCTCGGCGAGCCGGCTGCGGATCAACTGGCCGAACGGTCCGAGACGCTCCGCCGCCGGAAGCTCAGCGGCGAGGTGGATCCGGGCCATCTCGGGATGGATGCAGCAGAGCAGGTGCCGGACGGTGCCCCGGACCGTGCCGGCGGGCGCCGCGGCCAGGTTGACGACAATGGTGTCGAGGGAGGGCTGGCGCACGCCGGCGTAGCGGGCCGGCCCCAGGGCGCGGATCTCTCCGGCGACCGCGGCGAGGACGAGACTGTCGAAGAGCGCAGCTGTGGTTTCCGCCATGGTCTCTGGAGTCAAGAATTTGGTGGGGGCGGCGCCACCTCCTATCCGCCGGGGCGGTGCGAATCGCTCACCGCCGTCCCTGTCCGCCCGTCAACCCGGCGTGCAGATAGTCCGGGCCGTCCGCGCGCTCGGAGGAGGAGATTGGGCGGCGGTCGCCGGACTTTCCTGTGTGCCGTGTCTTTTGAAGGTAACGCGTCCATGTTGAGAAGCATGACCGGGTTTGGCGCCGGCGACCTCACCACGGCGGCAGGCCGATACGTCGTGGAGGCCCGAACCCTCAATCACCGATTTCTGGAGGTCGTGGTCCGGCTCCCTAGGGAACTTGCCCCTATCGAGGACCGCGTCCGCGGCCTTGTTCAGGGGCGAATCTTGCGGGGCAGAGTCGAGATTGCTATAATGCGGGAGAATTACGGAAAGCGGGCGCGAACGGTTAAGGTGGACATAGACCTGGCAAAAGCGTTCATAAGCGCCCTCAATGACCTAAAACGGGCTGTCGAGCTGGCCGGAACCCCTGATCTCGCCATGCTGGCAGCCCTGCCGGATCTCGTGAAGATCGAGGAACAAAAGGAGGATCTCGACGCCGCCTGGGAGGCCATCGCCGTGGGGGTTCGCCAGGCGATCGACAGGCTGGTGGCGATGCGGGAAACGGAAGGGGCGCGGCTGGCGTCCGACCTGGAACTGCGGGTCGGGCGGCTGGGGCAGCGGATTGAGGAGGTCGAGCGGAGGGCCCCCGAGGTGGTAAAAGATCACGCGGCAAGGCTGGCGCGGCGGATCGAGGAGTTCCTGGGGGCGGCCCATGTGGATGAAGGACGGCTGGCCGCCGAGGTGGCGTTCTTTGCCGACCGCAGCGACATCTCCGAGGAGATCACCCGCTTCCGCAGCCATCTGGCGCAGATGCAGCAGCACCTCGACGGGACCGGGGCCGTCGGACGGACGCTGGAGTTCCTCGTGCAGGAGCTCGGGCGAGAAGCCAACACCATTGGCAGCAAGGCGAACGACCTGGAGATCTCCACGGCGATGATCGCCGTCAAAGGCGAGCTGGAGAGCCTGCGCGAGCAGATCCAGAACGTCGAGTAAGGAGCGCTGCGTCGGTGGATACGCGTCTCATCAACATCGGATTCGGCAACATCGTCGCGGCGAACCGCATCATCGCCATCGTCAGCCCCGACTCCGCGCCGATCAAGCGGATCATCCAGGAGGCGCGCGACAAGGGGATCCTGATCGACGCCACCTATGGCCGCCGGACCCGAGCGGTCGTCATCACGGACAGCGGCCACGTCGTCCTCTCAGCCGTCCAGCCGGAGACCGTGGCCCACCGCTTCACGAGCAAGGAGATCATGACGGACGAGGAAGACGACGCGGAGGCCGCCGAGCCGGCGGCGGAGCCCGAATGATCGTCTCGGTCAGCGGGGAGATCGGCGCCGGCAAGAGCACGGTCGCCAGGGCCCTGGCCCGCGCCCTCGGGCTCCGGTACCTCTCGTCCGGCGAGGTGTTCCGGGACGACGCGCGCCGCCGCGGCCTGACCCTGGCGGAACTCGGGAGGCTCGCGGAGCAGGACCCCTCGATCGACCAGGCCCTGGACAAGATGCAGGTCGAAGCCGCGCGCAGCGGCGGTCTCCTGGTGGACAGCCGGCTGAGCGGCTGGCTGATCGACGCGGACCTGCGCATCTGGCTGCGGGCGCCGCTTGCGGTGCGCGCCGCGCGGGTCGCCGCCCGGGAAGCGCTGCCGGAGGACAGGGCGCTGCGGGAGTTGGAGGAGCGAGAAGCGTCGGAGTGCCGTCGCTACCGGGAGATCTACAACATCGATATCACCGACCTCAGCCGCTACCATATCATCGTGGACACCGGGATCTGGAGCGCGGCCGAGATCGTGGACGCGCTGCTGCTGCTCAGCCGGAGGTTTCAACTGTCCGCCCGGCCCTAGCCCGCCGAACTCCTCGGTAGGGCTCCGGGCCCGCGGGGCGGCGGGATGAGCGCGATGGCGGGAAACCTGGCGGGCCGGGTCGTTGTGGTGGGCGTCTGCGGCAGCATCGCCGCATACAAGGTCGCGATGGTGGTGCGGCGGCTCCGCCAGGACGACGCGGAGGTCCACGTGCTCATGACCCCCGCGGCCACCCAGTTCGTCGGGCCGGTGACGTTTCGAGCGCTTTCGCATCACCCCGTGATCACGGATATGTGGGATCCACACGGCCGGTGGGATGAACCGCACGTCGCGCTCGGCGAGCTCGCGGACCTCTACCTCATCGCGCCGGCGACCGCGGACACGCTGGGACGTCTGGCCGGCGGGCTGGCCGGCGATATCGTCTGCGCGACCGCCCTCGCCACCCGCGCGCCGATCCTCGTCGCGTCCGCCATGAGCGATGCGATGGCGGAGTCCCCGGCCGTGCAGGAGAACCTGGCGCGGCTGCGGGCCCGCGGCGTCCATGTGGTGGGGCCGGAGCGCGGACCGCTGGCGTCGGGGAAGGTTGGCCTCGGCCGGATGGCAGAGCCGGAGGTCATCGTCGGCGAGGTGGCGGCACTCCTGAGCGGGCGCGCGGGCCGGCGGTGACCGCCGCCGGGGAGGCATGTGCGGAGGTTCTCTTGGACCTGCCCGCGCGCCGCGCCGAACGGCGGCTGACCTATCGGGTGCCCGAGGCGCTGCGCCCGGCGGTGGACGTCGGCACCCGCGTGCTCGTCCCCCTGGGGCCGCGTCAGGCGCGGGGGTTCGTCCTCGGGTTCCAGCCGTGCGATCAGCCGGGAACGCGGGAGCTTCGGGAGATCCAGGCGATCGTCGATCCGCAGCCGTGCTTCTCAGCGCGCATGCTCGAGCTCGCCCGGTGGGTCGCCGACACCACACTGGCGACGGTGCTCGAGGCCGTGCACTGTTTGATTCCCCCTGAAGTGCTTCGCCGCCGCGACGCGGCGCGGTCACGGTCGTCGGCCCAGGATGCGGTCGGGGAGCGCGTCTCGATGGGCGTTTCCGCGGGGCAGGACGCCGTCCGGGGCGCGGAGCCCCCCACCCACCGCGCGCCGTCCACCCCGACGTTGCTCTGGGGCGGCGCCGACGCCCGGCGGGAATGGATCCTTCAAGCCGCCGTGAGCGAGATCGGCCGCGGCGGCCGCGCGCTGATCATCGTGCCGGAGATTGCCCTGATTCCACAGCTGCGTGATCGTGCCCGCGCCCTCCTGGGAGACCGCGTGGTGGACCTGCACTCGGGGATGACGGGGCGGGCGCGGCGGGCCGCCTGGGGGCGGATCGTGGATCGGGAGGCCGACGTGGTCATCGGCACGCGCTCGGCGCTCTTCGCTCCGCTCGACCGCCTGCGTCTCATCGTCCTCGACGAGGAGCAGGACACGGCCTACAAGGCCGACGCCTCGCCGCGGTACCATGGGCGGGACGTGGCGCTTCACCGGGGAACGCTCGAGCAGGCCCGCGTGGTGCTGGGATCGCCGGCGCCGTCCGTGGAGACCTACGCGGCGCTCGCCGCCGGCCACATCGAGTGCATCCGCCTCCCCCGGGCCGCTTCTCCGCCCCGGGTGACGCTGGTCGACATGCGGGTTGAGCGCAGCCGGGGCCGCCGCGGCCTGCTGAGCCAACCGCTGATGGCGGCGATTCGCCTTCACCTCCGATCGGGCGGGCGGGTGGCGCTGTTCGTCAACCGGGTCGGGTATGCGCGGATCCTGTTCTGCCAGGAGTGCGGCCGCGCGGTGCGGTGCAGACGCTGTGAGGTGACGATGCCGTACGACGGCGAGCGCCGGGCCATCTTCTGCCGGATCTGCGGGCGGACTGATCCGGCCCCGGAGGTGTGCCCGGGGTGTGGGGGGGCCGCGCTCCGCTGGATCGGCGCCGGAACCGAGCGGGTTGAAGAGGTGATCGGCCGCCTCTTTCCCGAGATCCGGATCGCGCGCGTGGACCGGGAGACGGAGCGGGAGTTCGCCAAGATCGCCGCCGATTTTGCGGGCGGCCGAACCCGGATCGTTGTCGGCACGCAGCTCATGCTCCGGGCCCGCGAGCTCCGTCCTACCCTGATCGGGGTGGTCGACGCGGATCTCCCTCTGTACCTGCCGGATTTTCGCGCGGGGGAACGGACGTTACAACAATTGCGGGCGGTGCTCTCCCTGGCGGACGGCGCGGCCGACGGCGGCCCGGCCGCCGAGGCGGTCGTCCAGACCCGCGTCCCTGAGCATCCGGCGATCGCCGCCCTGAGAACGGGCGACGACGAAACGATGTATCGCGGCGAACTGGCCGTCCGCCGCCAGTTCGGCTATCCGCCCTACACCGTGCTGGCCAGGGTGACCGCTGCGGGCCCGGACCGCCAGGCCGCCGAAAAGCTGGCCGCGGAGGCCGTGGACATCGTGCAGCGGTTTGGGGTCGAGGTGCTCGGGCCGGCTCCCGCCCGGGAGCGGGGACCGCGCGCGGCGTTTCGCTATCACTGCCTTGTGCGGGCGACCGACGGCGACGTGGTCCGCGCGGCGGGCCGCGCGGCGCTGGCGGCCGCCGCCCGCGGGCGGCGCGGCCGGCTGACGGTGGAGATGAACCCGCAGGAGATCCAGTAGGACCCCGATGGAGATCATCACCGTGGACAGCCCCAAGGCCGGGCTTCTGCGCCGGCGGTCGCAGCCCGTCCGGGTCGTCACACCCGACGTCCGGGCGCTGATGGATCAGATGTTCGAGATGCTGGGGGAGGCGCACGGGCTTGGATTGGCCGCGCCCCAGATCGGGGTCGGCCGCCGGGTGTTCGTGGCGAAGATCGCAGATCGGCAGATCGCCCTGGCCGATCCGGAGATCCTCCACCAGGAGGGCGAAGTGGTCGCCACCGAGGCGTGCCTCAGCATTCCGGGGCTGCTGGGCGATGTGCCGCGGGCCCAGCGGGTGACGGTCCGCGGGCGCAATCGCCGAAACCGGTTCGTGACGATCGAGGCGGCCGGCCTTCTCGCCCGGGTCCTCCAGCACGAGATCGACCATCTGGACGGGATCCTGTTCACGGAGCGGGTGCGGGATCCGAAGACGCTTCGCCGGGTGGACGAGGCCGCAGAGATGGCTCCAACCGAGGCGTCGTGATCCGGCTGGTTTTCATGGGGACTCCGGAGTTCGCGGTGCCGTCTCTTGAGGCGGTGCTGGCGGTGAGCGATGTGGCTGCGGTGGTGACCAGGCCGGACGCGCCGCAGGGGCGAGGGCGGCGTGTCACCCCGCCGCCGGTGGCCGCCGTCGCCTCCCAGTATGGGCTCGAGGTGCTGCAGCCGGCCTCGCTCAAGGCGCCGGAGCATCTGGCCCGCCTGCGGGAGTTGAAGCCGGACCTTGTTGTGGTCGTGGCGTTTGG